>JACRCJ010000286.1 GCA_016219075.1 Deltaproteobacteria bacterium
CAGACTTCAGTAAGATAACCGATAAACAGATTGCAATAATCGAATCTCTAATCAACAACAGGCCCAGAAAATGCCTGGGCTTCAAAAAACCAATCGAAGTAGCTGCTCCCTTCGTTGCACTTCGAGGTTGAATTCGGGCATCTTTTAATCTACGCCTGACTATAATGTGGGCAGGCGATAAATAAAGTATATCAGAGAACGGAACGGAGGCGGCTATGGACACCTGGGGGACTCGTCTGAAATTTTTCGACCTGCTTTCCATATTTTTATTCTTCTGCTCGGTCGCTGCGTTCATAAAAGTAGTGCTGGTTTAAAGGCCCCGTCCGGAAAAATCCGTTTAGCCGTGGGCCGGCGCTCAATCCATTTCAGGTGCCTTGATGAGTATCAGAGTCTGGGACATCCCTACCCGCCTTTTCCACTGGCTCCTCGTTGCCGCCTTCATCGGCGCGTTCTTCACATCCTTCAGAGAATGGCTTATTGAGTACCATCTCCTCGCCGGCTATGCCGCGCTCGGGCTGGTCATATTCCGGGTGGCCTGGGGCTTTGCCGGGAACCGGCACGCAAGGTTCCCGGAGTTCCTCAAGGGGTGGGGCGAGGTCAAGTCATACATAAAAGAGCTTGTCAGCCTACGCCCGGCCAAATACCTCGGCCATAACCCGGCGGTCGGCTGGGCGATGCTCTTCATGCTCGCTACGATAGCGTTGATCACGCTGACCGGCGTTATTACCTACGGCGGCGAGGAGGGCAGGGGGATTTTGGCCGGTGTGGTCTCTTTCAAAGCGGGGATAACGGCCAAGGCCGCGCACGAGGTCCTCGCGTACTCGGCTATTGTAATGATAGCGGTGCATTTCATGGCCGCGCTCTTCCATGAGTTGGTACTGAAAGAAAAGATAATCCTTTCGATGGTCACCGGAAAAAAGGCGTGCGCCGGAATACACGATGGAACGGACGGGCGCCAGGGCCGGGAGAAAAGGGGCGCTTCGCAGCTCCTCGTGCTCGTCTCCGCAGTTGTCATAGCCGCGGCCGGGCTCTTCTACATATTCCCCGAAAAGGGAGAGACGGCCTTTGATACCGGGGGGATAGAGAAGGCCGCGGGCTTCAAGGTCTGGAGGTCCGAGTGCGCCGAGTCGTGCCACAACGCCTTCCACCCGTCCTTGCTGCCGGCCGCGTCATGGAGGGCGATGGTAGCAAGCGACGGACACTTCGGGGACAGTCTATCCCTCGACCTGAAGACCCGGCAGGAGGTGACTGATTTCCTCGTCGCCTACTCCGCAGAACAATCGGCCTCCGAGGTGTCGAAAAAAATAATGCTGTCCTCCGGGCAGGCCCCGCCGAGGATAACCGCCGTGCAGTACTGGAAGGATAAGCACGCCGACATAAGCGAAAGCGTATATTCACGGAAGTCGATCGTTAGCAGGAGCAATTGCGCGGCCTGCCACCCGGGGGCAGAGTCCGGGTCGTTTGAGGACAGGGACATAAAGATACCTGAGAATTGATGGCAGGTGCACTCCCGGCAGAGGGCTGCGGGGAGCTTAATATTAAAGGGTGCCTCTAAAAATTAGGAATTTTTTCTGAGGTCAAGGAAGGGCGGAAATAAAAAGCGCAGCATATATGTTAATATGTGAGCATTTTTATTTTCGACCTGACGCAGAGATCAGGAAAAAGAACAATTTTTAGCCTAAAAAGGGAGGAGTATTATGAAGTCGGCAATAAGTCTCACCGCAGCACTGGTATTTTTTACTATCTTTTCCGGAAGGGCCTTTTCACAGATGGGCCCGGATATCCAGGCGCTTCTCGACTCTTACAAAAAAAGCGCCGGTGTTAGCGAGTTCAGCGCAGCGGAAGGAAAAAAGTTTTTCAACTCCAGGAGGGTCCATTCCGTGAACAAGGAAGAGCGCTCCTGCTCAGCCTGCCACACCGTTGACCCGACGAAGCAGGGCAAGACGCCCGTCGGCAAGGTCATAGAGCCCATGGCGCCGTCAGTCAACAAGGAGCGCTTCACGGACCCTAAGAAGGTCGAGAAGTGGTTCAAGAGGAACTGCGAGTATGTCCTGGAGAGGGAATGCACGCCAAGGGAGAAGGGTGATTTTATAACATATATGTTTTCTATTTAATGGATAAGAAGGAGGCAGTATGAAGACCCGTTTTGTAATCGCGATATGTATGGTTTTGGCATCTTTATCCATCAACGCATCAATTCCCGCTTACGCAGACAGGGGCGAGGAGGGCGAGGAAGAGTATATGCCCCCGGCGAATGACCCGTTATACAAGGAGGAGTGCTCGTCCTGCCACTTCCTCTATCTGCCGGGGTTTTTGCCCGCCCGCTCATGGCAGGCGATAGTAAAGAACAACGACAAGCACTTCGGCGAGAACCTCGCGCTCGACGCCGAGACCGCCTCGCGGATATCGTCATATCTTACGGCCAACTCCGCCGAGAGGTCCGGGTCTGAATGGTCGGGGAAGATTCTAAGAAGCGCAGGCTCCGGGACCCCGGCCCGCATAACCGAGGTGCCGTGGATACTGAAGGAGCACAGGAAGATAAGCAAGGAGACCTTTAAAAGGCCGTCAATCGGGAGCTTTTCCAACTGCGGGGCCTGCCATCCGAACGGCGCCCTTGGGGATTTTGAAAAGGCATCGGTACCCAAATAAAAGCAATATATTAGGGCTGATACTTAAGATTAATTATTAAGACATCGGCAATTATTTACTTCGCGAGCTTTTTAAGCGCCGCCATCCTTATCCCCGTGCCCTCAAGCATGGGGATAAGTTTTTCCGGGTCCTCTTTTTTCGTATAGAAGCGCGCGTCCTTCGAGAAGAACATCTCTCCGGTCACTTCAGGATCGGGCTCGTCTAAAGGCGTATAATGGACCGGGATAAAGAGCCTCGGTCCTATCTCCTTAACGGCCTTTATCATCTCCACGGGGTCGATCGCGTAGGCGTTGTCGCATATCGGCAATATGGCCGCGTCAACCCCCTTTAACGCCGCCATCTCCGGTATCCTCCCGGTGTCTCCGGCAAAGTATATCTTTTGCCCCATGACCTCGATTAAAAAGCCGCAGCCCTCGCCCTTCATATGGAAGCCCCTGGGCGTGTAGGCCTCGACCCCGGTTATCCTCACGCCCGCAAGCTCGATCGTCTCTCCCACTTTTATCGTCCTTACGCCCTTTATGTCCTTTACGCAATACTTCAGGTAGCTGTCGTGGAAGGCCGCGAGCTTTGTGTCACTGTCCCTTATGGGCGTTATGAACTCGGGCAGACAGTGGTCAACGTGGTGGTGGGTTATGAGTATGAGCGACGCCTTCGGCGGGGCCGGGTCGAGCATCACGGGGTCCGTGTAAATGACAAGGCCCCCGGCAGTCATCCTCATCCCGGATTGGCCGAGCCACTCGTACTTGATGCCGTCAAGCTCGAAAAAATCATTGTCCATTTTTATAGTGGCCTCCTTTCGATTCCTGGCTGTCATTCTGAGGAGCCGAAGGCGACGAAGAATCTCGTATTATGATTTTAAGCTCCGGGATTCTTCGCTTTGCTCAGAATGACGGTAAAAATTGTTTCTCAGCTGCCTTTAGTATCTTATCAGCAGTCATCCGGAAATAAAAATGATTTCCGGCAGGTCTTTGCCTGAAAAAGTCCATAAAAAAGTATACTTCTAATAACGTTCTAATCTAATTTTAATCTTCGTTTCGTATAATTGCCCGACCCTAAAAAAACAAAGGCGGCGAAACCATGGGGCGGAAAAATCTTATCCTTATCTTTGCCTTCGTTGTCATATCAATAGTCTGCGCTATCCCGGCCTTTGCCGGGATGATAAACGGGAAGGCCCCGTCTTTCAAGCTCAGGGACTTGAACGGGAAGCACCTTTCGCTCGATGACTTCAAGGGCCGGGTGGTGATAATAGATTTCTGGGCGAGCTGGTGCCCCCCGTGCAAAAAAGAGTTCCCGGAACTGAACAAGTTCTCGTCAAGCAGGCCCGATCTCTCCGTCATTGCCATAAATATCGACAAGAAAAGAGAGCACGTCGAGGGTTTCCTCTCCGGCGTGCCTAACATATCGAAGAACTTCCACGTCCTTCTCGACCCGGACGCCGCTGTCATAGCCGAGTATAACGCAAGGGCCATGCCGGCGTCTTTTGTCCTGGACAGGGACGGGGTGATACGCTACGTGCACTTCGGGTTCAGGGAGTCAGACACGGCGGCCTGGGCCGAAGAGGTCGATAAGCTTTCGAAATAGGAGATGTCCATGAGAAAGGCCGCACTTGGGCTCGGGCTGTTGCTGCTGCTCGGGCTCGCTTCAGGCTGCGCGAGGGTGAAGCCGTGGGAGAGGGAGCACCTGGCTGACCCCATAATGCAGTTCGACTACAATAAGGAAGAAAAGGCCGTAAGGGAGCACTTCCTCGCAACGCGCGAGGGCAGCGGCGGCAGTTTCGGCGTTAGCGGAGGCGGCTGTGGCTGCAATTAAAAGGCTGACCGTCGCGCTCTCCGCTCTCCTCGTCATTATGGCCGTACCCGGCAAAGGCCTTGCCGAGGATTACGCCGCGGTCCAGACGTATATCCACGGCTTCGACAACGGGGTCACGGTCTACACGGGCGTCTTCGCTCTAAATAAGGACCTGGATCTCGACACATCGACGTACTTCAAGTATAACGTAGACCTCATAAACCCGAGCTTCGGCGAGGGGGGAGGGGGCGGCGGGGACTCGCTTAAGTCAACCGGCGGCAGCGTTGCCGCGGTCTCCGGCGCTTCGAGCGCGGTGTCGGCCGGAGGGGGCAGCGACACGAGGCACGACCTGACCGCCGGTATAACCCACAACTTCAATAACATAATAGGTGTCGAGGCCTATTACGACTACAGCCGCGAGAAGGACTATGTCTCGAACACCCCGACCATAACCCTTAAAAAAGACCTCTTCGACAAGAACACCACCCTTACGATCGGGTATTCGAGGAACATGGACACAATAAGCGGCAAGTTCGTGGACACCGACAAATCGAGGACAACGGACAATTACTTCGTGGGTCTTACGCAGGTGCTTTCGCCCTTCACGATAGCCCAGATCGGGTATTCGAGGAACAATTCGAGGGGCTTTGAGTCCGAGGGCATAAGGCTCGTGCCGCTTAACGGCGTGGATATCTCGACCTGCACCGACAAATCGGCCACGTGCGTCGACGAGGCACACCCCGGCACGCGCTCAAGGGAGGCGGTGCTCTTCGGGGTAAACCACTACTTCCTCGACGGGCTCGGCGGCGTCCTGGAGAGGGCCTCGGTCAAGCTGAACCTGCGCTACTATAAGGACGACTGGAAGATAAGGTCCTACACCGGGGAGATCGAATACAACAAATACCTGAGGGACGACCTCATCCTGAGGCTCGGCTACAGGTATTATACCCAGACAAAGGCCTATTTCGTAAAGGACATATACACGGTATCGGACGCGCTGAAGACCTCTTCCCCGCAGCTCCTCGCGCTTGATACCCATCTCGTGGACGCCAAGCTGACCTATCTCTTCCCCAAAGAGGAAGGCATCTCCGGGGTAAGGCTCGGCTCCGCGGAGGCGAAGTACGCGTACTACCGGGAATCCATCGGGGTGAGCGCGCATATCGTGATGCTGGCCCTGAGGCTGGTATTTTAAGGCTACCTCTAAAAATTGTTCTTTTTCCTGACCTCTGCGTCAGGTCGAAAATAAAAATGCTCACATATTACCATATATGCTGCGCTTTTTATTTCCGCCCTTCCTTGACCTCAGAAAAAATTCCTAATTTTTAGAGGCAGCCTTAAAACAGAAAAAAATCTTTAAGACCGTTTTCCGGCCCTTTTGCGCTTTAAGCGCAAAAGGGCCTTCTTTCATTCTCACTCTGGGTAGATACCCGGCGGCTTGCTCAGAGATTTGATATAATGCCGCATATCTGTTATTTTATCCCCATGGTCAAAGCCTGCCTGAAGAACTTCCTTATTTTGCTTATCCCCGCGTTTATCCTCTTTCCGGCTGATTCTTACGCTAAAGTCTTCAAAAAGAACATGACCGTGATGGGCACCGCTCTCGAAGTGACCGTATCGTCTGACGGTCCGGCGAAGGCCGAAGGCGCGTTCGCTATTGTCTATAAGGAGATGTCCCGCATAGAAGACGAGATGAGTGAGTGGAAGGACGGGACGTACGTATCGCTCATAAACAGGAACGCCGGGAAAAAGGCCGTAAAGGTGCCGGATGAGCTTTTCAAGCTGATAGCCGCCTCCATCCAGGTCTCTGAGATCACGGACGGGGCCTTTGACATAACATGGGCCGCCATGAGGGGGGTGTGGGATTTCACACCCGGCCGCGAGCGCGTCCCGTCCCCTGAAGAGGTGCGGGGGAGGCTGGGCCTGGTCGATTACAGGAAGATAGAGCTCGATGAAAAGAACAGGACGGTTTTCCTCAAAGGGGAGGGGATGGCCATGGGCCTCGGGGCGATAGCCAAGGGCTACGCCGTGGACAGGGCGATGCGGGCCGTGGCGGACTCCGGCATAAAAGACGCCATCATAAGGGCCGGCGGGGACATGAGGGTGCAGGGCCTCGACGATGAAGGCAAGCCCTGGGAGATAGGCATAAGGCAGCCGAGGGAGAAGGACAAGCTCCTTGCGAGGCTCAGGCTCACCAACATATCCATCTCGACGTCGGGAGATTACGAGAGGTTCTTCATAAAGGACAACGTGCTGTACCACCATATCATGGACCCCAAGACAGGCTACCCGGCAAAGGCCTGCCGGAGCGTTACTATCCTCGCCCCCGACACCATGACCTCCGACGCCCTTTCCACGGCTGTATTCGTCCTCGGCCCGCAAAAGGGGATGGAGCTTATAAAGAAGCTAAAAGGGGTCGAGGGCATAATAGTGGACAGCGACGGCGCCGTCCATACCTCACCGGGGATACGGATAAACAGGTAGGCAGCCTGCTGAAACCTCTTGACAAATCCCTTGATTAGAATTAAAGTAAGCGCTTACTAACAAAGTTTTTTAAAAAAGGGTACTTCCTTAAAGGGGCCTTGTGAAAAGCTTAAATCCCGCCAGAGCCAAAAGCGGAGCGCGCAAGCGCATGACCGGCGAAGAGAGGAAGGCCCAGATAGTCAGGGTCGCCACGGACCTCTTCGCCAAAAAGGGCTTCAAGGGCACGACCACGCGCGAGATAGCTCTAAAGGCCGGCATAAGCGAGGCGGTCATCTTCAAGCACTTCGCCCGCAAGGAGGACCTCTACAGCGCCATCATAGACTCGCGGTGCTCGGACAACCTCGGCCAGCCCCGCCTGATGAGCATCCTCAAGGGGAAGAAGGGCAAGGTCGTGTTCAGGGAGGTCGCCTCCTACCTCATAACCGAGCACCAGAAAGACTCGTCCTTCCTCCGGCTACTTACGTACAGCGCGCTCGAGCAGCACGGGCTTTCCGAGCTTTTCATAAAGACCAAGGGGCTTGAGCTTTTCGGCTTTTTAGAGGCCCACATAAAGGAGCTTATGGACGAGGGGGTATTGAGGAAGGCCGACCCGGCGGTCTCCGCGGCGGCCTTCATGGGCATGGTCCTCCATTACAGCATCTCCCAGGAGCTCTACGGCCTCAAGCGGTACTACAAGTGGCCCGTCGAGCACGTGGTAGCTTCCTTTGTTGACATATTCTTCGAAGGCATGAGGAGGAGGTGAGTATGCGCCTTTGGGGCATGAGAAAGGTTCTTGGAAGGCTTTTGCTGTTAGCCGCTTTGGCGGCTTTTTCCATCCCTGCCCGGGTTTACGCGCAGGACGCGGTCACGCTGCAGGACGCGTACAGGATGGCGCTTGAGAACAACGAGGCAATCAAGATAGCCGGCGAGGGCGTCTCACAGGCGAAGACGAACCTCGACAAGGCGACATCCCGGATACTGCCGAACTTGACGGCAGAGGGCGGCTACACGAAGTACAGCGAGGCCAAGACCTCCGGGGCGCTTGCCGTCCAGCCCGACGAATCCTCAAGGGCTGACCTGAAGGTCACACAGCCGCTTTACACGGGCGGCAGGGAATGGGCCACGAGGAGGCAGGCGAAGATATTGATAGAGAAATCCAGGGAGGGGCTTGAGGGCGCCAAGGAAAATATCATAAAGGCGACGGCCGGGGCCTACTTCGGCGTGCTGAAGGCCGGAAAGGACGTCGAGATAAAAAGGGCCGCTCTCAAAAGGGCCGTGGAGCGCAAGAACGTCGCACAGGCCAGGTTCAAGGTGGGCGAGC
Organism: Deltaproteobacteria bacterium; assembly: GCA_016219075.1. Classification (GTDB taxonomy): domain Bacteria; phylum Desulfobacterota; class GWC2-55-46; order GWC2-55-46; family GWC2-55-46; genus JACRCH01. Next base: position 8,219 of record JACRCJ010000286.1, read on the forward strand.
TCACGAGGTCCGCGGTGCTTCGCGCAGAGGCAGACGAGGCGGGGGCGGAGGCCGAGCTTACAAGGTCTGAAAGCGGCCTCATCGACGCCAAAAACAGGCTCAAGCGCGTGCTCGGCGCGGACAGGGAAATAAGCGTCATCGAGCCGGAGCCGCAGAGTCCCATGACAGAGGGCGTTGAATCCCTCGTGCTTAAGGCGCTCGCGTCGAGGAGCGACTACAGGCAGTCGGAGTCCGATGAGAAGGCCGCCTCAGAGGGCATCACTTTCGCCAGAGGCGGGTTCCTGCCTTCCTTGAGGATCGAGGGTCTGTACTCCCACAAGGACCAGTCGCCCAAGACGACTTTTTTCGTCGAGAACAGCACGTCCGCCACGGTCGTCCTCACGTATCCGCTCTTTGAAGGGGGGTTGAGGAAGGCCGAGCTTTCCGAGGCGCGGAGCAAGCTGAGGGAATCGGAATTGAGGAGGCTCGGGCTCAAGAGGGACATAGAGGTCGATGTGCGGGACTCCTTCAATAACGTTCAATCGGCACGTGCCGTGATCGATTCATACAGGAAACAGGCGTCGTTCGCCGAGGAGAACTACAAGATGGTATTCGAGCAGTTCAAGTTCGGGCTGGCAACGACGGTGGACGTGACTGACGCGGACGCAACGCTCATCTCCGCCCAGAGGTCTTACGCAAACTCCCTTTACGACCTCGAGCTCGCGGTCCTTGACCTAAAGTATTCGACGGGCACGCTCTTCGAGGAGACCATCGGGGAGCGGAAGTAATCCGTTTTTCAGGAGCATGTTGATGAAAAGAATATTATTAAGCATTGTGATAGCCGCACCGCTCGCGCTCCTTGGCTGTTCGAAAGGTACCGAGGCGCCCGCCAACGGCACGCAGAAAGCGGCGCCGCAGATTTTAAGCGTAAAGACCTCTAAAGCCGAGGGCAGGACCGTGGAGCGCTCGGTGGAGGCCACCGGGACCCTTATGGGGTGGGACGAGGTCGCCGTAAGCAACGAGGTACCCGGCATAGTCGAGAAGATAAACGCGGACCTCGGCGACAGCGTTAAGGCCGGCGACACGCTGGCGGTCCTCGACCAGAGGGAGGCGAAGCTCAACCTCGCGGACGCGGAGGCGAACCTCCAGACCGGTTTGAAGGGCCTTGAGAAGGAGAAGGCGCGGCAGGCCGACGCCGCCACGACCTTCAAAAGATATGACGAGCTCTTCAAGCAGGGGATGGTCTCTGCGAGCCAGTACGACAGCGCGAAGACCCAGTACGACGTCGCCCAGGCCCAGGCCAACGAGGCGCAGGCAAAGGTCGACCAGGCCAGTGCCCGCCTGGACATGGCGAAAAAGCGCCTCTCCGATACGGTAATAAGGGCCCCTATCTCCGGCGAGGTAAGGAAAAGGGCCGTCTCCGTCGGCGAGGCCGTCAAGGACAAGACCACCTTATTCAGCGTGGTATCGACCGGCAGGCTCAAGTTCCGGGGGTCGATAGCCGAGTCCTCGGTGCCGGAGGTAAAGGCCGGCCAGCCCGTAACGCTCAAAGTGGAGGCTTTCAAGGACAGGACTTTCAAGGGGACGCTCAAGAGGATAAGCCCGTCGGTTGATGTGGAGACGAGGACTCTTGAGTTGGAGGCCGAGGTGCCGAACCCCGAAGGGGTCTTGAAGCCGGGGTTCTTCGCAGGGGCCGTCATCTCCACGAAGAAGGAGGCGAACGTCCCGTTCGTGCCGGAGTCGGCGGTCTATTCGTTCGTGGGCATCACGAAGGTCTTCGTGATAGAAAACGGCGTCGCGAAGGAGCGGATGGTCAAGACCGGCGTAAGGCAGGGCGATATGGTCGAGGTGATAGACAAGCTCAAGCCCGGCGATACGGTGGCCATCACGAACCTGTCGGCCATTTTCGACGGGGCGAAGGTGAAGGCGGAGAAGTAAATATTTTGATCAGAAATACGTTTTGAGTTTTTTTAAGAATAAGGTAGACCGATAACATGTCACTATACGAACTCTGCATAAAAAGACCCGTCTTCGCCACCATGCTCATAATGAGCCTTGTCGTTTTGGGGCTCGCCTCCTACAGGGAGCTGGGCGTGGACATATTCCCGAAGGTCGACCTCCCGACCGTCACCATAACCACGAGGCTTGAGGGCGCCAGCCCCGAAGAGGTAGAGAGCCAGATAACGAAGAGGATCGAAGAGGTCGTAAACACCATAAACGGCATCGACGAGCTCCGCTCCACTACCATCGAGGGCCAGTCCCAGATATTCGCCACATTCCTCCTTGAGAAGAACATAGACGTAGCCGCCAACGAGGTCAGGGAGAAGGTCTCCACCATCCTCTCACAGCTCCCGCCGGGCACGGACTCCCCTGTAATGGAGAAGTTCGACCCGGACGCCGCCCCCATCATGTCCATAGTCATCTCCGGCAAGAGGAGCGCGCGAGAGGTCACAGAGATAGCCGACAAGAAGATAAAAAGGCAGCTCGAGGTCATAAAGGACATAGGGGCGATAACGCTCGTCGGCGACAGGAAAAGGGAGATACAGGTCTTCATAGACCCGAACCGCCTGTCCGCCTACAACCTCTCCATCGTGAACGTGAAGGAGGCGTTACGGAGGCAGAACGTCGAGGTCCCCGGAGGAAGGATTACATGGGAGGCCCGCGAAGAGGGCCTCCGGACCATGGGCAGGATCGAGAAGGTCGAGGACTTCAACGGCCTTATCGTCGCCGATTACAAGGGCGCGCCCGTGCGAGTAAAGGACATCGGCTACGCCGTGGACAGCGAGGAGGAGCCGAGGACGCTTTCGCGCCTCGACGGCAATAACGCCGTCTCCGCCCTCATAAGGAAACAGTCGGGCACCAATACCGTCGCCGTCGTCCAGAGGGTGAAGGACAAGCTCGCGGAGATAAAATCCGGCCTGCCCGCGGACATCCAGATAGAGGTCGTCACCGACCAGTCGAAGTTCATAAAGAAATCGATCTCGCAGGTCGAGGAGCATCTCATACTCGGCTCGATACTCGCCAGCCTCATAATACTTTTCTTCATAAGGAACATCCGTACCGCTTTCATCGCGGCCCTTGCCATACCGTCGTCCATAATCGGCACGTTCACGCTCCTCCGGTTCATGGGCTTTACCCTCAACAACATGACGCTCCTCGCCCTTTCGGTCTGCACGGGCATAGTCATAGACGACGCCATCATAGTCCTCGAGAACATCTTCAGGCACATGGAAGAGGAGAACCGCAGCCCCGTGGAGGCCGCCATCCACGGCACCAAGGAGATAGCTCTGGCGGTCATGGCCACGACCCTTTCGCTCGTGGTCATATTCCTGCCCGTGGCATTCATGTCCGGGCTCGTGGGCAGGTTCTGGAAGAGCTTCGGACTTACGGCCACGTTCGCCATAATGATATCGCTCCTCGTGTCTTTCACGCTTACCCCGATGCTCTCATCAAAAATACTCAAGCGCAGGGAGGAGAAGGAATCGAGGCAGGGCTGGTTCTACTCGAAGATGGAGGCGGCGTACCTCGGCATACTCGGCTGGTGCCTGAGGCACAGGGTGATAGTGGTGCTTGCCGCCATAGGCCTCCTTTTCTCGGTGGTCCCGCTGGGGAAACTGGCCAAGTCCGAGTTCATAGTAGACGACGACATGAGCGAGTTCGAGATAACGGTGGAGACCCCGCCGGGCTCGTCCCTGCAGAAAAGCGACGAGATACTCAAGGGCGTAGAGGCTGAAGTAAGGAAGATACCCGAGGTCAACCGCATATTCACCAACATCGGGGTGAGGGGACAGTACCTCTCGAACGTCACCGACGCCTCGATCTACGTGGGCCTGAAGCCGTTGAATGAGCGCACAAAGACCCAGCAGGAGATAATGCAGGAGACTCGGGCGCTCCTCAATAAATACCAGTCCTTGAGGATCGGCGTCCAGACGATAAACCTCATCTCCGGCGGAGGTTTCCGCGCGACCCCGTTTAACCTCATCATAAGGGGGCCGGAGCTTGAGAGGCTTACCGAGTATTCGGAGACCCTGATAAAGAGGCTTAAGTCGATCCCCGGCTTCGTCGACACCGACACGGGGCAGGCGCTCCGCCACCCGGAGATACAGGTCCATATCGACAGGAAAAAGGCCTCCGACCTCGGCGTAAAGGTGGAATCGATAGCCACGAGTCTCCGCACCATGGTCGGCGGGGAGAAGGTCACTCTTTACAGGGAAGGGGACGAGCAGTACAACGTGAGGCTCAGGCTCAAGGAGTCTTTCAGGAAGGACGCCTCCACGATAGAGGAGCTGACAGTGCCCAATAACCAGGGCAGGCTCGTGAAGCTCAACAACTTCGCCTCCCTCACGCCGGGCATGAGCCCGGGCCAGATAGACAGGTTCGCGCAGGAGCGCCAGATAACGGTCATCTCCAACCTTTACGACAAGCCGCTCGGGGAGGCTATGGTCAACTCCGACCAGGCGATAAAAGACATGAGCATGCCGGGCGAATACTCCACGGCCTACTTAGGCAGGGGCAAGCTCATGGCCGAGGCCTTCTACAACTTCTTTATCGCCTTCATCCTGAGCCTGCTTTTCATATACATGGTGCTGGCGGCGCAGTTCGAGAGCTTCGTCCACCCAATCACGATAATGGTCTCGATATTCCTGAGCATCCCCTTCGGGATACTGAGCATAATACTGGCGAACAACACCATAAACATCTACAGCGTAATGGGCATGTTCATTTTGATAGGCGTCGTCAAGAAAAACGCCATCCTCCAGGTCGATTACACCAATACCCTCCGGGCGCGGGGCATGGAGAAGTACGACGCGCAGATGCTGGCCAACAAGGTGCGGCTCCGCCCCATACTCATGACTACGCTGGCGATCATAGCGGGCATGCTCCCCATCACCTTCAGCAAAGGCGAAGGCGCTTCATCGAGGGCCTCGATGGCGATAGTGATAGTCGGCGGGCAGGCGCTCTGCCTTCTCGTCACGCTCGTCGTCATACCGGTAATATATTCCACGTTCGACGACCTGCGCTCGTTAAGGTTCTTCAGGAACATCCGCTATCCGTCGTTCCTCAAAAGAAAGAGTTAGGGCCTCCTCTCTTGACAACCCCTCCGGGCTAATAAAGACTATGAAAGCTATGATTAATTATCTCTTGCTGTCATTCTGAAGGAGCGGGAGCGACCGAAGAATCTCGCAACTTGCTTATTTTTCTACTTGAGATTCTTCGCTACGCTCAGAATGACAAGCGGTTGCGGATAAATCAGAGGTTCCTTTATATACGGAGGGCGCATGAAGCTTCTCTTCGTCGGGGACGTAATGCTCGGGAGGCTTGTCAACAGGGAGCTTAAAAGGAGGCCGCCGGAGCACCCCTGGGGCGATACGCTCGCCGTCTTCAGGGAGGCGGACCTCAGGTTCTGCAACCTCGAGTGCGCCGTATCCGACAGGGGACAGCCCTGGTCGATGACGCCCAAGACGTTCCACTTCAGGACGGACGCAAAGAACGTTGCCGTATTAAAGGCCGCGGGCATGGACGCCGTATCGCTTGCTAACAACCACGCCCTCGATTTCGAGTACGAGGCGCTCTACGATACCCTCGATATACTCGATAGTTCGGGCATAGCGCGCGCCGGAGCGGGTAGAAATATCGCCGAGGCGTCGAGGCCGACTTTCCTGAACGCGAATGGCGTGAGGGTCGCCTTTATCGCGTTTACGGACAACGAGCCGGGCTGGGAGGCCGGGGATGACCGTGGGGGCGTCTATTACGTCCCCATAAACACAAAAGACACGAGGGCTGAAGGGCTCTTTGACAGGGTAAGGCGGGCGCGGGCTGAATCCGACATAGTCATAGCCTCCGCCCACTGGGGGCCGAACTGGGGCTACAGGCCGGTAACGGACCATATCCCCTTTGCAAGGGCGCTCGTGGACGCGGGCGCAAGCGTCGTGTTCGGCCATTCATGCCATGTCTTTCAGGGGATAGAGCTCTACAAAGGAGCCCCGATAATATACGGCGCGGGCGATTTCATAGACGACTACGCTGTAGATGAGATAGAGAGAAACGACGAGTCTTTCATATTCACGGCGGAGTTCGAGGGGGGCCGTTTTTCGGGCATGACGCTCCAGCCGACAATAATAGCGGGTTTCCAGGCAAGGCTGGCCCGCACCCCGAGGGCCGAGCTTATCTCGGCAAAGATGCAGACCCTGTGCGCGGGGTTCGGGACGATAACGGAATGGGATGAGGGAGGGAACAGGCTTAAGGTGCTGCCGCAGGGTTAAACCTCTTGCTTTTTTCATGATGAAAATCATATAATATTTAATGGTAACAGGGTATATTTACAAAAGGATAAAATAGAGGAGGAGAATCCGATGCCTGATAACATAAGCGGCAACATGACCACGGGCGAAGTGACCACGAGATGGCCGTCCACCAAAGAGGTCTTCACAAGGCACTTTGGCGCGGGATGTTTCTCATGCCCGGCGTTCGGCGGGGAGCCAATATCGATGGCCTGCGCCATGCATTCGACCGACCTTAATATGTTCGTAGGCGAGCTCATAGAGGCGGCAAAGAGCGACGAGGCGGCACAGTAAACCAAGAAATCCCCTGAGAGCTCTCATTTTAACGGGGCGGGATCAATCCGCCCCGTTTCTACTTTATCCCCGAAAAAATTCCATAGTCTCTGACCTTATTTCCATATCCACTTAATTTTGTTTCATCTATGAAAAATGTTTCTCATTTGGAACATTTTTATAACTATTTGATTTTTATAGATTTTACTTAAAACAAGCTCTTTTTGTTTCAAAAATGAACCGGGTACTTGAACCGGCAATTGACTGCGCTTTGAGAGTAAAATAAATTTTTCTAATAAAAACAATATGTTAGTTCAAGATTTAAGTCTTGGCACGGGTCTTGTATATATACCATGTCAAGATTACGAAGCACGGGGTTTTCAGGATAGGAGGTGGGTAAAATGGAAAACTGGAAAGAAGGAATAATAGAGATCTTTCTGGCCGTCTTTTGCGCCTCGGTAGAGCTTGTGATCCATACTCCGGGGGTCTGATGAGAGAAACAGCTTCAATAGAGACGCATTTTTTTGAGATATTCGCGGTTTTTCTGAATTTTGCGGCAATAAAGCTGGTTCTTGCGATAGCGGTCTGAAAGGAGGCAATAGGATGAAGACGATAGCGAATGAGGCAAGGTTATACTGGACTATCGAGGTGTTCGCCCTTTTCCTGGGCATAGCCGGGCTTGTGGCGCTCGGGCTTGCGCAATCCGGAAAGGGGATCTTTTAAGCCGGTTAAAGGTCCCCGTTAAAAAATATGCACTTCTAACACCTCTTTAATATACGGGCAGATATAATGGGGCTGTAATAATGGAAAGGGGGGAAACAAAATGAAGAAAACCAACCTGCTGCATATAGTCGAAATAGCGGCGCACCTCGCGATAGTGCTGACGATAGTAACGGCCGTAGCAAGGCTGTAAACGGCTGTAACAAGGGGCTTCACTAAAAAAGGAGAATAAAAATGGACAGGCTCGAAAAGGAAGAAAGAAAACTTAACAGGTTCTATATTGTGGCTACATTCGTCATCACAACCGGCATACTCGTGGCAAACCTGTTTTTCTCAGGCGCGGCCACTGTTTAGCCGAAAACTTTAAGGATTCACCTTAAAAAGGTTTCTATACCCGCAATCACCTCCCGCCACAAATACCCGCACCACGACCCTCATCAGGAGTCAGGCCTGATGAGGGTCCTTTTCTTTTTACCCTTTTCTATTTTGGAACAATGTTTCATTTTAGCAACATTTGTCATATCTTTTTCCCCGCCTTTTGGATATGATGTCCAAACAAGGAGGCATTCATGGGCACGGAGCAAATTGAGAGGCACGGCCATCCCGCCGTGGCGGCGGAGAGCGAGGCCGTCCACAAATACCTCGACATAAACAGCGACACCATCTTGAACAGCATCGCCGACGGGGTCGTCGTCATCGGGCTCGACCACAGGATGATCTTCATAAACCGGGCCGCCAGGGAGATACTCGGAAAGGCGGGCGCCGAGGACCTCCTTAGCGGGGCCAAGTGCGGCGAGGTCATGGGCCACTCGGGCTGCACATTCGGGTGCCTCATAAATTCGACCATCAAGACGGGCGAGCACTTCTACAACTACGAGGCGACGTTCGAGAGGAACGACAAGAAGATAATACTGAGCATCAATACGGCCCTCCTTAAGGACAAGAACGGCCGTGTCATAGGCGGGATAGAGATATTCAGGGACGTTTCCCTCATAAAGGAGCTTAAGGACGAATTGAAGGGCAAGTACTCCTTCAGCAACATCATCGGCAAGAACCACAGGATACACGAGGTCTTCGAGCTACTCCACGAGGTCGCGCCCACAAAGGCCACCGTCCTCATAGAGGGCGAGACCGGCACGGGCAAGGAGCTCATAGCCAACGCCATCCACCACAACTCCCCGCGCTCGAACGGCCCGTTCGTCAAGGTCAACTGCGCTGCGTTGTCGGAAGGTCTGTTAGAGAGCGAGCTATTCGGGCATGTGAAGGGCTCGTTCACCGGGGCCATAGCCGACAAGCCCGGCAGGTTCGAGCTGGCGGACAACGGCACACTCTTTATCGACGAGGTCGGCGACATCACGCAGCACACGCAGGTGAAGCTCCTTAGGGTGCTTCAGGAAGGCGAGTTCGAAAAGGTCGGGGGGACCAGGACCATAAAGGTCAACGTAAGGGTCATAACCGCGACCAACAGGGACCTGAAGACGATGGTGGAAAGGGGCGAGTTCAGGGAGGACCTCTACTACAGGCTGAAGGTCGTTCCGGTGCGCCTGCCGGCGCTTCGGGAGAGGAAAGACGACATCCCTTTGCTCGTTAAATACTTCATCGACAAGTTCAACAGGGAGATGGGCATGGAGATAACCAACATCTCGCCCGCGGCCATGGAACTCCTCATGGAGTACGACTACCCCGGCAACATCAGGGAGCTCGAGCACATAATAGAGCACGCTTTCGTGAGGTGCCAGGGAAAGACCCTGAACCCCGATCACCTGCCCAGGGACCTCCACAACAGGGAGATAACGGGCAAGGCCATAACCGGCCCCGAGCCCCTGAAGGCGCTCGAAAAGGAGATAATCCTCCAGGCGCTGAACGAGGCGGGCTGGAAATACGCCGAGGCCGCCAGGAAGCTCAAGATGAGCAGGACCACGCTCTGGAGGCGGATGAAGGAGCTTCGGATAAATAAGGTTTAGCTGGCTGCATGTGTCGAATATCCCCCGAAGAAAAGCTGAGGGGAGATTTAATACTTTATGCGGGTTCAGGTTTATAACCTGAACCCGCATTTTTTCTTTTATCTTTTGTTTTTACAAACACACAGGGCATAGGGCGTAGCATCGAGGGAGGGGGAAGTTTAATGTGATTCCCCGCAGTTTGCCGTGAAATAAAACGCCCCCCGCCTTGACATCCGCGCCTCTTTGAAAAAGAATAAGAGATGGGGGAGGCGCGCATGAAGATAGCCATATTCGAGGTGGAGGAGTGGGAGCGCGGGGCGTTCATGGCGCTCGAAGCGGCCCACGAAATAGTCTTTTCGCACGACCCTATTGGGGCCGGGAACGCCGATGAATTCTCCGGCGCCGAGGTCATATCGACGTTCATATATTCCGACCTTGGCGCCGATGTGCTGGCGCGCCTGAAGGGCCTGAAGCTCATCGCCACGCGCTCCACGGGCTTCGACCATATCGATACCGGTTACTGCGCGCGGAAAGGCGTCCTTGTGAGCAACGTCCCCGCGTACGGCGACAACACGGTAGCGGAGCACGTCTTCGGGCTGATGCTCATGATAAGCCACAACCTTTACGAGTCCGTGGAGAGGACGAGGAAAGGGGACTTTTCTATTAAGGGTTTGAGGGGATTCGACCTTTTGGGCAAGACCCTCGGCGTCCTCGGCACGGGCAGGATAGGGAGGTGCGTCATCGAGATAGCCAGGGGCTTCCGCATGGACGTCCTTGCCTACGACATTCACCCGGACAACGCCCTGGCCGAAAGGCTCGGCTTCCGTTACGCCCCGGTCGAGGAGGTGCTCTCAAGCTCCGATATCATCACCGTCCACCTCCCGGCCACTGCCTCGACCCGCGACCTCATCTCGAAAAAGGAATTCTCCATGATGAAGGAGGGCGCGGTAATCATAAACACCGCGAGGGGCGGCATCATCGACGTACAGGCGCTCCTCGAGGCGGTCACAAAAGGCAGGGTGCGCGCGGCGGGCCTCGACGTGCTCCCCGAGGAGCCGTCGATCAGGGAGGAGGCGGAGCTGATCCGCTCTATCGCGATGAAAAAGCCTCTGGAGGCGCTGCTCGCGGACCATGTCCTCTTGAAGCACAGGAACGTATACATCACCCCGCATAACGCCTTCAACACGAAAGAGGCCGTGGGAAGGATACTCGACACGACAGTCGATAACATCGCGTCGTACATCAGGGGCGCGCCGAAAAACATCGTGGCCGGGTACGAGTTCGCGTCCACGAAGGGCTGAGCGGGGCGCACATACAGCGGGCATGGAAAGGCGGTTTCCACACGTGCGGGGCGCGGGGAAACCGCGGTTGAACACGCACAGCGAGCGCATTCCCCGCTGCTTGCGGCGGGGTTTAGCGAGCGAATCGAAATTTTTTCCTTTTGTGTCGAAGATTCCCCGCAGCTTGCTGCGGGGAGATTCAACCCGGCCTCGTAAACAGTTGCTAAAAATAATTTAAAATTTTTGGTTGACAATGTTTTGGTTTTCTGTAATGATGTAATCAAGCGTTTCGGAAACCTCAACGGAAATTCACCGGGCCACCCTCAACAGACTTTCACCAAGAAACAAATCCCTAAAAAAGAAATAGGACTCTGTGCGGGCACATCCGCGCGTATTGGTTTTATTTTATCTTCTATCTGGCGAAAGGGCCGATTAAGAGATGAGAATCCCCTTTGGAACGGTCACGATCACCGAAAGATCGAAAGAGCTTATTTTCGAGGCCCTGAACTCAAGCAGGGTCTCAAGCGGCAGGTACGTTAGGGAGTTCGAGAAAAGGTTCGCCTCCCTCGTCGGAGCGAAGGAATCCGTGGCGCTGAGCACGGGGACGGACGCGGACACGGTCGCCCTCGCGGTCCTGTATGACTTCGGCGCAAAGAGGGGCGACGAGGTCATCGTGCCCGCGCTGTCGTTCGTAGCCACCGGCAACGCCGTGCTCCAGGCGGGCTTCACGCCGGTATTCGTGGACATAGACAGGCAGACCCTGAACATCGACCCCGATGGGATCGAGGAGGCCATAACCGAAAGAACGAGGGCCATCATGCCGGTGCACCTCATGGGCAAGCCCGCCGAGATGGACTCGATCATGGGGATAGCCAAACGGCGCGGCCTCTACGTGATAGAGGACGCGGCAGAGGCCCACGGGGCCGTATACAAGGGGCGCAATATCGGCACTATCGGCGACATGGCGGCCTACAGCCTGTACGTGGCCCATATCATCACCACCATCGAGGGCGGGATAGTGACGACGGACAGGGAGGACTTCGCCGAGATACTCCGGTCGCTCCGGTCGCACGGCAGGGCGTGCAAGTGCGAAAGCTGCGTCCTTAACATCAACTCGGGGTACTGCAACAAACGGTTCAAGTCGGGCGACGGCTTCGACATAAGGTTCCAGTTCGAAAGGATAGGGTACTCGGCCAAGATGAACGAGCTCGAGGCCGCCGTGGGGCTCGGCAACCTCGACGTATTCGACGAGATACTCGGCAAGAAGCGGAGGAACCTCCTTTCGATGATGGAGAAGTTCCAGAGGTTCAGCCAGTACCTCTATACCATAAGAGAAGAGGCGCACGAGAAGATAGGTCCGCACGGTTTCCCCATCATACTCAGGGAGGACGCGCCGTTTTCGAGGAACCAGCTCGTCCATCACATGGAGAAGGCGGGCATCGACACGAGGAACCTCTTCCTTTCGATGCCGACGCAGTGCCCGGGCTTCGGGTTCCTCGGGTATAAACTCGGGCAATTCCCCGCGGCCGAGTACATGGGCAACCGCGGCATCCACATAGGGGTCCATCAGGATATATCCGAAAAGGAAATAGACTATATCATGTCCACCGTATCAGGCTTTCTCGAAAGACACGCTTAACTCGATACTTTTTCATCTCAGTCCGCATCAGGAACGCACCTCGCAGCTCTCCAGAACAACACCTTAGAATTCCATCCGCGCTTTCTCATCGAAGAAAAGGCTCTCAATCCCTTTTTGCCGGAGTGTATCTTTGCGCGTTAAAGAGGCTGTCATACTCGCGGGCGGGCTCGGGACAAGGCTCAAGAGCGTAGTCAGGGACCTGCCCAAGCCCATGGCCGATGTAAGCGGCAGGCCATTTCTCTCCTATCTGCTGGAGTACCTTTCAAGCCACGGGATAAACAAGGTTGTTCTCTCCGTGGGGTTCAGGCGCGAAGCGATAATGGAGTGTTTCGGGGGCGGCCACAGTGGCGTGGCAATCGAGTACGCGGTCGAAGACAGGCCTCTGGGCACGGGCGGCGGCTTGAGGGAGGCGCTTAAGCTCTGCCGCGGAGAGAACGTCTTCGCGCTTAACGGCGACAGCTTCTTCGGGGTCAACCTCGGCTCCATGGAATTCTTCCACGTCACGGGCGGGCCGCTCCTTACGATGGCGGTAAAGCCGGTGGTTGAGATAGCGAGGTTCGGCTCAATACGCGTCGAGGACGCGAGGGTGGCCGGGTTCGAGGAGAAAAAAACAGGCCCCGGGTTCATAAACGGAGGGGTCTATATAATCAACAGGAGGATACTCGGCGCGCTCGACGGCTTCAAGGAGAGTTTTTCCTTTGAGAGCGATTTTTTGAAGCTCAACTCGGGGTCGATACTCCCGTTCGTGAGCGACTCATATTTCATAGACATAGGCATCCCTGAAGATTACGCAAAGGCACGGTTCGAGCTGGCAGGGCGCTTCGAAAGGCTGCTTAAGCGGCCAAACAGGCCGCATGGGCAGAAGGCCGTCCCGGCTCAGGGCCCGGACGCGGCAAAAATCCAAAGGGAGGGTTAGATGATCATCTCTCGCACGCCGCACAGGATATCGTTTTTCGGCGGAGGTACCGATTACCCGTCGTGGTACCTCGAACACGGGGGAAAAGTGCTCGGGGCCGCCATAGACAAGTACTGCTACATCACCTGCAGGGACCTGCCACCGTTTTTCAAGCACAGGCACAGGATAGCGTACTCGAAGGTGGAGACCGTAAACCATGTCGATGAGATACAGCACCCGTCGGTAAAGAGCACGCTTAAGTACCTCGGGGTGGAAAGAGGGCTTGAGATACACCACGACGGCGACATACCCGCGCTTTCGGGAATGGGGTCGAGCTCCGCGTTCACGGTAGGGCTCATAAAGACGCTCTACGCGCTTGAAGGCAAGCTCATCCTGAAGGAAGACCTCTTCAGGAAGGCGATACACATCGAGCAGGAGATAATCAAGGAAAACGTGGGCTCTCAGGACCAGGTGTGGGCCGCCTGCGGAGGGGTTAATACCATCGAGTTCCTCCATAACGGCAACATAGTAGTAAGGCCCGTCATCATGATGGAGAAGGACCTGAGGAGCTTCGAAGGGAAGTTCATGCTCTTCTATACCGGCAGGGCCCGGTTCGCCTCGGAGATAGCCGGGGAGCAGATACGGAACACGTCTCGGAACAAAGGCGAGCTGAAGGAGATGAGGGCGCTCGTTGACGAGGCGGAAAAGATACTCGTCCGCGGCAGCAACGACTTCACGGACTTCGGAAGGCTCCTGAACGGCACATGGGAGCTTAAGAAAAGGCTCTCCGACAAGATAAGCAACCTGGAGATAGACCATATCTACGATACCGCGATGAGTAACGGGGCCGTCGGCGGGAAGCTCCTGGGCGCGGGCAACGGCGGGTTCATGGTCTTCTATGTCGAGCCCGGGGACCAGAAAAGGGTAAAGGAGGCATTGACAGGATACCTCCATGTGCCTTTCAGGTTCGACTTTTCAGGCTCGGAGATAATGGTCTACAAGCCTGTTTATCACGGCACGGGCTGGAACAGCGCCGTATATTTCGAAAAAGAGGCGATCGTCAACGCCTGAAGGAGAGAATACCGATGGAGAGCAATATTTTAGTGACCGGGGGCGCCGGCTATCTCGGCTCAACGCTTGTGCCGGAATTGCTGAAACTGGGGCACAGGGTGACCGTCCTCGATAATTTCATGTACAGGCAGAACTCGCTCCTCGACTGCTGCTCCTTCGAGAGCTTCGACGTCGTGAAGGGGGACGCGAGGGACGAGGACGTCTTGAGGCCGCTCCTTAAAAAGGCCGATTACATAATCCCGCTCGCCGCGCTCGTGGGAGCGCCGCTGTGCAGCCGGGACAAGATAGGGACTATCACCACCAACAGGGACGCGATAGCGTCGATAGTGAAGCTGTCTTCCAGGACACAGCGGATAATTATGCCGACCACCAACAGCGGCTACGGCGTCGGGCAGAAGGGCGTCCACTGCACCGAGGAAACGCCCCTTAACCCGATATCCCTTTACGGGAAGACCAAGATGGAGGCCGAGAAGCTGATACTTGAGCGGGGCAATGCCGTAAGTTTCAGGCTCGCCACGGTCTTCGGGACCTCCCCGAGGATGAGGATAGACCTCCTCGTGAACGACTTCACCTACCGCGCCGCAAAGGAAAGGTTCGTCGTAGTCTTCGAGGGCCACTTCAAGAGGAACTATATCCATGTAAGGGACGTGGCAAGGGCCTTCGTCCACGCCATCGGGAATTTCGACTCCCTGAACTCCGAGGCCTTCAACGTCGGCCTGAGCGGAGCGAACCTCTCAAAGATCGAGCTCTGCGCGAAGATTAAGGAGATAGTCCCCGACTTCGTCTTCCTCGAGGCACCGGTGGGCGAGGACCCTGACAAGAGGGACTACATAGTATCGAACGCGAAGATCGAAAAGAGGGGGTTCATGCCCTCCCATACCCTTGAGCAGGGGATAAGGGAGCTTATAAAGGGGTATACAATCGTGCTCAACAGCAGGTACGGGAATGCGTAAGTCCTCGCGGATATACGTGGCCGGGCATACGGGCCTCCTTGGCAGGGCGCTCCTCAGTGTCCTTGGCGAGAGGGGGTATACGGAGGTAATCACCCGGACTCACGCCGAGCTCGACCTTACTGACGGCCTTGCGGTCGACGGGTTCTTCAAAAGAGAAAGGCCAGAGTACGTTTTCTTATCAGCCGGGCTTACCGGCGGGATAGTAGCCAACCTCACTTATCCGGCGGCGTTCCTGCACACGAACATTGCGATACAGGATTCGGTATTCCAGGCCGCGCAGAAATACAATGCCGAGCGGGTTGTATTCTACGGCTCGTCCTGCATGTACCCGAGGGACTGCCCCCAGCCCATGAAAGAGGAACACATGCTCACTGGCGCAATGGAAAAGACGAGCGAGGCGTACGCGATAGCGAAGACGGTCGGGGTGATAGCGTGCAGGGCGTACAACGCCCAGTATAAGACAAAGAGGTTCCTGGCCCTTGTCCCCAACTCGCTGTACGGCCCTTATGACAACTTCGAGCTTGAGACCTCGCATGTGCTGGCGGGCCTGATAAGGAGGCTTTACGAGGCGCATATAGAAGGGCGCGAGAGGATCGCGCTCTGGGGCAGCGGTATGCCGAGGAGGGAGTTCCTCTTCAGCAAGGACGCGGCCGAGGCGTCGATATTCGCGATGGAGAACGCCGACAGGCTCGAAAACACGCATTACAACATCGGCTCAGGCGCGGATTATTCGATAAAAGAGCTGGCCGAGATGGCGGCCTGGGGCATAGGTTACGCCGGGGCTATCGAATGGGACCGGACCAGGCCCGACGGGGCCGAGAGGAAGATACTCGACAGCGCGAGGTTCCTGTCGCTCGGATGGAGGCCGAAGGTAAACCTGGAGGAGGGGCTCAAGATTACCTGCGACTGGTTCGTCAAAAACAAGGTGAAGATGATATGAGGACATCATATTTCAATGTGGTGAAAAACGGCGCGTCTATCGTAGGCCCGGACACGGCCCTTGAGATATTCAAGCGGATATGCCTGGCGCGGAGCTTCGAGGCAGGGCTCATAGAGGCGGTAAGGGAAGGGTTCGTGACGGCCCCGGTCTATCTCTCGATGGGGCAGGAGGCGATAGCCGCAGCCCTTTCGCTGGCCATACCCGAGTTCATGATATTCGCGCAGCACAGGTGCCATGCCGCGTACCTGTCCTTCGGGGGCAACGCTGAAAGGCTGAGGGACGAGCTCCTTGGCCTGCCCACGGGGACGAGCGGCGGCAGGGCCGGGTCGAACTGCATACAGTGCCACGACAATGATGTCACGATGCACGGCCACCACGGCCTCATCGGGGAGAACGTCCCGCTCGCCGTGGGAGCGGCGCTCGGAAGCGGTAAGCCGACGGTATGCTTTTTCGGGGACGGGGCGGCCGAAGAGGACTACGTCCTTTCGGGCATGGGGTTCGCTTCCACCCACAGGCTGCCGGTGCTCTTTGTCTGCGAGGACAATAACCTGTCGATACTCACGGACGTGGCCACGCGCAGGAGCTGGTCGGTCACGAAGATAGCGGACGCGCTCGGGATAACCAACGCCGACCTGAGCGACGACCCCTGGACGCTTTATCTGACCGCCCGTGAGCTGAAGAAAAGCCTCCCTGCGTTCATCAATACGTTTACCTGCAGGGCCAACTGGCACGTGGGCATCGGCGTGGACGGCCCGCCGGAGTGGGACAGGTTCGAGATAATAAGGCAGGACCTGTCGGCCCTCGGGCTCAGTAAAGAGATCGCCGGGATAGAGGACGACGCGCGCTCAGCGATGGAGAGTATATGGGACAAAAAACTGTTGCAGAGACTATCAGGGAGATAACGAGAAGGCACCTTGAGGGAGGCGGCATGCTCCTCGGAGAGTCCATCTCCGCGGTCGGCTGGGTCAATAACACCGTGCCGGACTGCAAGGGCATAGTAGAACTCCCGATGACGGACGTGGCCGGCTCCGGCATAGCGGTTGGCGCCGCGCTCGTTGGCAGGAGGCCGATATTCGTCATCAGGTTCCAGGACTTCCTGATCTTGAACGGCAGCCCGCTCATATTCTACGCGGCCAAGGTAAAGGAGCTTCACGGCAAATCCGCGCCCGTGTTCGTAAGGGCCATAGCCTCCGAAGGGCTCGGGCCGGTGCATTCCGGGGTGCTCCACAGCATCTTCATGCACTTCCCCGGCTTCAGGGTCGCCTCCCCGATGACGCCAAAGGAGTACGAGGAGGTCTGGGCCGATTATATGTCGAATGACGACCCCATGATAGTAAGCGAGCACCGCTGTAGTTATGCAAACTCCAGGGAGATGGAGGACCTGATAGCTGAGGACGCGGACATAACCCTCTACGCCATTTCTTCCACAAGATTTGAGGCGATAAAAGCAGCGGGGCAGCTGGCGGGCGAGGGCATAAGGTGCAACGTAGTACATATCGTCTGGCTCAAGCCGTTTATCGTCGATACCCGCATAACCGCGCCTCTAAAGAGTTCAAGGCTCGGTATGGTAATAGACCCGGGCCATGAGATAGCCGGGGCCTCACAGGCCCTCGCGTACATGATATCGGACGCGACCGGGTTCAGGGTAAAGGCGCTCGGCCTGCGCGACAGGACGAAGTGCCTCCACCCGCCCCTGCAGAACAGGGCCCCTGACGCGAAGAGGATATGCGAGGCGGTGAGAGAGATTTTACTCGAAGGCGGCAAGGTCCCCTTATAAAAACCTAAGACGAAAGGGAGGAGTATGAAAAGAGCCGTTATCATCACAGGGCCGAATTTCCAGGACGAGGAGTTCATATACCCGTTCTACAGGCTGCAGGAGGCCGGTTTCAAGGTGGACGTGGCTATCAAGGACAAGACCGTAACGAAAGGCAAATACGGCGTCCCGGCCAGGCCGACAGTCGATGTATGCGACTTGAAGGAGCCTGACTACGACCTCGTGGTGCTGCCCGGCGGGCATGAGGCCCCGGACAGGGTAAGGCAGATGAAAGAGGTTTTAACCTTCGTAAAAGCCATGAACGACAGGGGCAAGGTCGTCTCCTCCATCTGCCACGGCCCCTGGATAATGATCTCGGCCGGGATAGTGAAGGGCAAAAAAGTGACCGGGTACATAGCCATAAAAGACGACATCTCGAACGCGGGCGCGGAGTACGTCGACGCCCCGGTGGTGGTAGACGGGAACCTCGTCACGTCCCCCCACTACAAATACAACGGCGACTGGATGCGCGAGACCTTGAGAAAGTTCAACGCCTGATGGACAAGGACGCGAGGATATACGTCGCCGGGCATAACGGCCTCATAGGATCGGCGATAGCAAGGCGGCTTAAGGCCGAGGGCTACACGAACGTCATTACGAAAGACCGCTCGGAGCTCGACCTTACGGAGCAGCACCAGGTCAAGGCATTCTTCGAAAGGGAGAGGATAGACTACGTCTTTTTTTCTGCCGCGAAGGTCGGCGGGATATTCGCGAACAACACCTACAGGGCCGAGTTCATATACGAGAACCTGATGATGGAATGCAACGTGATACATAACGCCTTCCTTAACGAGGTAAAGAAGATGGTCTTCTTCGCCTCCGCGGACGTCTACCCCAAAGACTGCCCACAACCCGCCAGGGAGGAGTTCCTCCTCGACGGAAAGCTGGAGAACACCTGCGAGCCTTTCGCGGTGGCCAAGATAGCGGGCATAAAGATGTGCGAGTCCTATAACAGGCAGTACGGGACCGACTTCATCGTCGTGATACCTCCGAACGTCTACGGCCCCAACCAGCATTACGACGTGATGAACGCGCAGGTGCTGCCGTCCCTCATAAAGAAGTTCCACGAGGCGAAGTCTGCCGGCGCCGATGAGATAAGGATCTGGGGCACGGGCGCTCCGCAGAGGGATTTTCTTTTCGTGGACGACGTGGCCGGGGCCTGCGTCTTTCTCATGAGGGAGTATTCGGGCAGCGACGCCTTTTTCAATATCGGCACTGGCGAGGGACACTCGATAAAAGAGCTTGCGGAGATAATAAAGAAGGCCGTCGGGTACAAAGGGAGAGTGGTATTCGACAGCTCAAGGCCCGACGGGGTGCTGAAAAAGCTCCTCGACACCTCGAAGATAAAAAAACTCGGCTGGTCCCACGGGGCCGGGCTCGAGGAGGGCGTCAGGCTTTCCTATGAGGCCTTCCTGAACGAGCTCGACAGGAGCAGGATAAGGATATCGAGGATATCGAAGGTGAAAAAGTCCGACAAGGACGTCCAGTTCGTCCAGTCCGAGGGCGCGAAGAAGTGTAACGCGCAGCCGGAGACGTACAAGAACAAGGTCGTCATAAAACCCTGGGGCTACGAGTTCCTGATGTTCGAGAACGACTGCGTCGCGGTCTGGTTCCTGTTCATAAAGAGCGGACACTCGACCTCGATGCACTGCCACCCGAGGAAAAAGACCTCGCTAATCCTCCTTAACGGCAGCGCGATGAGCAATACGTTCCACAAGAGGCGGTACCTCAAGGGAGGCGACGCGCTCATTGTTGAAAAGGGCGTCTTTCACTCGACGAAGTCGCTCTCCAGGCCGGGGATATCGCTCCTTGAGATAGAAACGCCTCCGGATAAGACGGACCTGCTGAGGCTCGAGGACAGGTACGGGAGGGAAAGGTCGGGGTACGAGGGGATATCCGAGATGCAGACGCACAACCTGAACGACTACAGCTACTTCTCTTTCGAGGAGACGGACTATCACCTTAAGCACTCGTACTCGAAAGAGCGGTTCTCGATATCGTTCGAGGTCTTCTCGAACGGGGACGAGTTCAAAAAGCACTTCAAGACAGGGGAAGGTGAGCTGTACACGGCGTGCAGGGGCAGGGTGCTCGACAAGAACGGCAGCCTCGTCCTCGATACCGGAGAGACTCAGAACGCGAGCGTATTTACCGGCAACGGGCTCTTTATTTCGGGAAAGACCGTGCTCCTTAAGACGGCTACAAAGGATTAGCGAATGGCGAAAAAAACCGGCCCTCTCGCTGACTGCGCGCTTGTGCTGTCCGATGGCGACAATATAGCGGTGGCCAAAACAGATATAGCGCGTTCAAGCGTCCTTGAATTTCCGGGCGGCGGAGTGATTGTCCTCGAAAGGATCCCGAAGGGGCATAGGTTCGCCATCAAGGATATAAAAAAAGGCGCAATGATCGTGCAATACGGCTACCCATTCGGGAGGTCGAAGGGGATAAATAGAGGCGAGCTTATCTCAAGGGATAAGCTCGCCTCCTGGCGCAGCGATTACAGGAGGCTGGATAAAAGGCCTTTAAAGGACTTTAAAGGGCACGGCGGTAATGTAGCTCCGGATGCGGGCCTATCCAGGACTTTCATGGGCTACCTGAGGAAGGACGGCCGCGTGGGGACCCGGAACTTCTATCTCCTTGTGCCCACTTCACTCTGCGCCGCCGACATAGCCGTGAAGCTCTCGTCTGAATTCAAGGGCGGCGCTCTGAAGGGGTACAGGAACATAGACGGGGTCAATGCCGCCGCGCATACCGAAGGCTGCGGGTCCAATGACGGGGAGATAATAGAGCGGCTCCTCTTAACGCTGAAAAACACGATACTCCACCCGAATGTCGGAGGCGCGCTCGTAATAGACCTCGGCTGCGAAAAGATAGGCTGCGAGGCCCTTTCCAGATACATGGGGGGCAAGCCGCGCCACGGCAAGCCCGTTGACTTCATCTCCATACAGGCGCTCGGAGGCACTGGAAAGGCCCTCAAGAAAGGGAGCGAGATAATAAGGAAAAGGCTAAAAGAGGTAAATTCCATAAAACGAAAAGACGTGCCGGTAAGCCGTCTGGCCGCGGGCACTGAGTGCGGGGCCTCGGATACTTTCTCCGGCATTACGGCAAACCCCGTCATAGGATGGGTAGTTGACAGGTTAATTGCATCAGGAGGGTCGGCGATATTGTCCGAAACGCCTGAGATGCTCGGCGCCGAGGCCGCGCTCATCATGAGGATGCGCTCAAAGAAGACCGTCAGAAAATTCATTGACGGGCTCGATTACTATAACGGGCTGGCCAGGAGGCTTTCGGTATCAATGGAAGGGAACTTTGTAGCAGGCAACATAAAGGGAGGGCTCCTTACTCCGGCGCTTAAGAGCCTCGGAGCGATACTCAAGGGCGGGAGCGCCCCCATTGTAGACTTCCTCGGGTACGGGGAGACGTTAAAGGAGCAGGGGCTTTCGATAATGAACGGGCCGGGCAATGACCTCGAGTCCATGACAGGCATTTCGGCGTCCGGGGCCAACATAATACTCTTCTCCACCGGCATGGGGGCGACCGAAGGCAACCTTACGTCCCCGGTCATAAAGATATCGTCCACCACCGAGCTTTTCGAGAGCATGGGCGATGACATCGATTTCGACGCCGGACGGCTGCTTGACGAAGGGGTATCAATGGACAGGCTCGGGGGCGAGCTCTTCGAGCTGATGGTAGACGTGGCCTCAGGAAAAAAAACACGCGCTGAGGTCTGGGATAAACGCTCATTCCAGATATGGAGCGCGGGAAAGCTTTCATTATAGATATGAACAGATACAGGGCTGTCTTGTTCGATTTCGACGGGGTTATCGGGAGGACCATGGAAGATAACTTCAGGGCCTGGGAGTACGCCTTCTCGGCCTTCAACCTCGATATAAGCAAGGAGGCATACTTCCTCATCGAGGGCTTCAGCGCCAGGAAGGTCGCCGAGCACTTCCTCGGCAAAAGGGCGGAAGACAGCCTCGTAGACGACCTCGTCAGGCTCAAGGAGAAATACTATCTCGAGAACTGCAGGTTCTCTTTCTACGATGGCGTCGAGACTTTCGTGGCGAGTCTCAAGGAAAAGGAATACCTCCTCGGGCTCGTCTCGGGCGCGCACTCGAAAAGGTTGAAGCATTCCGTCGAGAAGGATTTCCTGAAGATGTTCGACGTTGTAGTGACGGCTGACAGGGTCGGCAACTGCAAACCGCACCCTGAGCCTTACCTCAAGGCGTCGAAGGCCCTTTCATGCGCCCCTTCCGAGTGCGTTGCCGTGGAGAACGCGCCCATGGGAATCGAGGCGGCCAAGAGGGCCGGGATGTACTGCGTGGCTATATGCTCGACTCTCGACGAGGCGCACCTGAGCGGAGCGGACAGGGTAGTGAATAATTTCATGGAGCTTTGCGGGATACTCTAAGTGCCGCGAGCCACTAAAAGAGACGGAGGGCCGATGGACAGAGGGATAGATATCGTACTCATAAACCCCGGAGACAGAAAGCAGGTCTTTCAGGAGCTTGGAAGCGAGCTCGCCGCTATCGAGCCCCCTTTCTGGGTCGCGGTCATGGCCGCGTACTTAAGGAACTGCGGCTTCGATGTGAGGGTGATAGACTCCAACGCCGAGAACATCTCACCCGAGGAGACCGCCGAAAGGGTAAATGCGCTCGCCCCGTTGCTCGCGGCGGTCATAGTCTACGGCTCACATCCGTCGGCCTCCACCCAGAACATGACCGTAGCCGGCAGGATCTGCACCGCGCTGAAACTGCACACGGGGGCGAAGGTGGCGATTGGCGGGCTCCACCCCTCGGCGCTGCCCAAAAGGACGCTACAGGACGAGGACGCCGACTTTGTGATAGAGGGCGAGGGACCGCACACATTAAAAGGGCTTCTGGAGGCGCTCCGCTCGGGCGGAGATTATCAGGCGGTCCCGGGGCTGTGGTACTTCGAGGAGAACGAGGTAAAGCACAACCAGAAGGCCCCGCTCATAAAGGACCTCGACACCATCCTCCCCGTGGCGGCGTGGGACCTCCTCCCGATGGAGAAATACAGGGCGCATAACTGGCACTGCTTCGACGGCATCGAGGAAAGGATGCCGTACGGGGCGATATACACGAGCCTCGGCTGCCCCTATTCGTGCGTCTTCTGCTGCATAAACGCCCCTTTCGGGAAGCCTGGCATAAGGTTCAGGAGCCCGGAGGTAGTCGTCGAAGAGATCAGGGTGCTGGTCGAGAGGTACGGAGTAAGCAATATCAAGATCGTAGACGAGCTTTTCATACTTAACGAAAAGCATTACATGGCCATAGCCGACCTGATAATCAAGAGCGGCTACAAGCTCAATATCTGGGCCTACGCGAGGGTCGATACCATCGACTTCGATAACCTCGATACCATCAAGAGGGCCGGGATAAACTGGCTCGGCCTCGGCATCGAATCCGCGAACGCCTCCGTAAGGGACGGGGCGAACAAGCAGATGAGGAAAAACGACATCAAGGAGGTCGTGAGGAGGATACAGGGTTCCGGCATAAGGGTCGGGGCCAACTACATCTTCGGGCTGCCCGACGACACCCTTGAGACCATGCAGGAGACCCTTGATATGGCGGTGGAGCTGAATACCGAGTGGGCCAACTTCTATTGCGCTATGGCTTACCCCGGCTCGAAACTCTACGAGACCGCCGTAAGGGAGGGCTGGGAGCTGCCCGAGGAGTGGCACGGCTTTTCACAGCTCTCGTACGAGACACACCCGCTCCCGACGGGAAAAATCGGCGCGAAAGAGGTGCTGAAGTTCAGGGACGACGCCTTCCATAAGTATTTCGAGAGCGGGCGATATCTCAAGATGGCGGAGGAGAGGTTCGGCCCATCCGTTGTGGAGCACGTCCGTAAGATGACATCCACAAGGCTCAAAAGAAAGATGCTCGACAGCAAGGAGAGCAGGCTGAACGAATCAATGCAAAGGTTTTCCTCATACAGGTCGAAGATACTTTAAAACGATGGCGCGTATACTTTTGATGAACATACCTGCGGGCCCGTTCCCGTCCGATTACCCTCCGGTTGCGATATCGAGGGTCATGGAGGGCATTGACAGTTCGCTCGGCTGCGAGGCGGCTTTCCTCAACCTCGATTTCTACAGGCTTCCTTTCGAGGAGATAGCCGGGAGGATAAAGGACTTCTCCCCGGATATCATCGGGATAAGCGCGATGCTCACGCCGTCATATTCATATGTGAAAAGGCTTTCCAACTTTATCGGGGAGAGGTTCCCGCACGTCGTGCAGGTGCTCGGCGGCCAGATGAACGTCATAGCGAACATCATACTGCTGCGCACGAAGGTCATGTTCTGCGTGATCGGAGAATCCGAGCCTGTATTCAGCTCCCTTATAAGGCTCCTGAAAGAGGACGGCTTCAGGCCCGTTGGAATGGAGCGGTACGCGCAAATAAAAGGGCTCGTCTTCCTCCGCGACAACGCCCCTTTCTTCACGGGCTACGGCACGGAGAACAAAGAGAGCGGGGTAAGGCAGTTCAACTACAGTCTGATATCGAGGTTCACCAGCCTCGAGAACTATATCCACAGGATCGACGGCCAATACTTCAAGGTGAGGCTGCCGAACAGCAGCATGGAAGACCTGATGAAGCTCTTTAGACCGGAGAACATCGGCAAGAACCTCGCAACCGCGTTCACGAGCAAGGGGTGCGTGAACAGGTGCACCTTCTGCCACAGGTTCACCAAGGGCTACCAGGTGATAGGCAACGACGACGTAATAAGCTACATCGAGGCCCTTAAAAAGGACCAAAACGTCGGGATGCTCCTTTTCTCTGAGGAGAACTTCGGGAACCACAAGAAGTCCACGGCCGCGCTGGTCGAATACCTGAGGACGAGCGGCATCAACTGGGCGGCCCCTGCCGTGAGGGTAAGGTCCATCAACGAGGAGATGATAAGGTCGTGGAAGGATGCCGGGTGCGTCCATGTAAACTTCGGGATAGAGTCCCTTTCGCAGAAGATACTCGACGTCATGGAGAAGAACTCCACGGTCGAGGAGAACATGGAGGCGATAAGGCTCTGCTACAGGTACGGGATATTCACCGTGCTCGGGCTTGTCATCGGGATGCCGGGCGAGACCGAAGAGACGATAGAGGAGACGATCAGCAACCTCTCGGCCGTCATACCGGACGACATCTCAATCCCTTTCGAGGTCTATATCAATTTCGTGCAGGCTATCCCCGGCACGCCTGTTTACGAGTACGCGAGAAAGGTCGGGCTTATCGGTAACTCGATAGACGAGGAGGAGAGGTATATCGAGGGCCTCTACGACATAGACGCCAACGAGATAAGGCATTACCTGAACTTCACTGATTACGGGAAAGAGGAACTCGCGTACTGGAAATATTACATCTCGATGGAGCTCGTAACGGCTTACATCAGGAAGAACGGGTTTTTCAACGTGCTCGGCCGCAAGAGGACAAGGCCTTACAGGATAGGGCTCGCCTACTCTTTGATACCAAAGGGAATAAGAAAACCGGCGCTCAAGTATGCGCTCGCCATAAAGACATTCGGGATAGGCTCGCCGCTCAGGATATTCCATAAAAAATTGAAAAGGCTGTTCACCGGGGAATCCGCCAGGTTCAGCTTCATCGACAGGTCGTTACGAAAGATAAACCGTGAGCTGCCCGATATTCAGAGGGGCGACGACACGAGCACCGCCGTCCTGAGGGAGAGCCGCTGAATGATTGTAACCGCCGGACAGAGGCCCAAAGTCCTGCTCGTTTATCCAGGTTCAAAATCAATGGGGTTTACCTTCCCGATGGGCCTCCTTTACGTGGCCCAGGCGCTCCGGAAGATCGGCATAGAGGTGTCGATGCTCCACCTGGGCGTCGATACCATCGGCGACCTGAAGCTCGACAGGTACCTCTTCGTGGGCATAAGCATGCTGACGGGCGAGATAATATCAAACGGGCTTGAGGTCGCAAGGATAATAAAGGGATACGACCCCGATATACCGGTTGTCATCGGGGGGGTGCACCCGTCGCTCCTTCCCGAGGAATCGCTCGGGAACCCGCTTGTGGATATCGTCGTCGTGGGCGAGGGTGAAAAGACGGCCCAGGAACTCGCGCTCAGCCTGATGGACAACGGGGACCTTTCGGGTATAAAGGGCATCGCCTGGAAGGATAACGGAAAGGTCGTCATAAACCCCAAGCGCGAGCTCCTCGATATGGACGAGATAGAGTTCGACGTGCCCTATGAGCTTCTCGGGAGGCATTTTTACAGCTCCTCAACAATGCCGGTCCACACATCGAGGGGGTGCCCGTACAGGTGCGGTTTCTGCTATAACCCGGTGCTAAACAAAAGGCGGTACAGGTACAAGAGCGCCGAAAGGGTGATAGCCGAGATAGAGTACCTCCACGGGAAATACGGCGTCCACAACTTCAACTTCGATTACGAGGACGAGTTCTTCGTTGACCCTAAAAGGGCTTACGAGATATTCAAGGCAGTCATAGACAAGGGGCTTAAGATCAACTGGAGCGCCTTTTGCCGGTTCAATACCTTCGACAGGGCCATAGAGCGGTTCGGAGACGATTTCACGGACGTGCTGAAAAAATCAGGTTGCTATTACCTGAGCTTCGGCGCTGAGTCCGGCTCGCAGAGGCTTCTTGACGACGTGATAGAGAAGGACATAAAGGTCGAGCAGATAGTAAGGACCATAGACAGGATGAAAAGGGCCGGGATAATGCACAGGGTCAGCTTCATATGCTGCTTCCCGACCGAGACCGAAGAGGACCTCGAGCAGACCTTCGGCTGCATGGAGCGGATTTCGAAAGGCAACCGCAAGATCGTCCTCGGGATATTCAAGCTCGTTCCCTTGCCCTGCACGAAGATATACGACACGCTCAAGAAGGACTTCGGCTTCAAGTCGCCGTCGTCGCTCGAGGAATGGGGCCGGTACAAGATCCCGAGCGAATCCTTTGAGGACGTTACGTGGCTTCCGAAAAAATACGCCAAAAAGTGCTTCAACATAGCGCTCCTTTCGAACTACCCCTTCCATCAGGACTTCAGGTCGTACCGGGACTACAGGGACTTCGTTTTCAATATCGATTCCTCCTATGGCACGGGCTATCTCGATTATCTGATGGCAAGGTTGCAGAGGTGGCGGCTCAAAAACAGGTATTTCGGCTTCATGGCGGAGCCGGTACTGTTCAACCGGTTGATAGAGCTCAGGATGTTCCTTAAAAGGTACGTGCTAAAGAAGTACCTGCCCGCCCCGGTGTACGAGAGGCTGAAGAGGTGGTTCGGCAAGAACTCCTGGACCTTGCAGGAACATAAAGACGCGCAGGACGGGGCTTAAGATGATAGCAGGGAAATACGCGGTGCTCTCAACACTCAAGGACGGCTTCCTTAACGACCTCGGGAACGGCTACATAAGGGAGTTCGTCAATAACGGCGCGCTCTTCATCGACTACGAGGAGGAGTACCTGAAGCGCGGCAGCAAAAGGGTGCAGGAGCACATATTCGGGTCAATAAAGGAGCGCGGGATAGAAGCGCTCATCTATCAGGCTTCCCCGAGCGATTTTCACTTCAGCCTGGATTTTTTCAGAAAGCTCCAGGACAGGGTCTATACGGTCATGATGCTCGGTGATTCGGACCACTACTTCGACATAAGGGATATCTACTACGCGCAATGCATGGACCTCGTGGTCGTCTACGACTGTCTGTCGAGGTACAGGTTCAGGCAGTACGGGATAGACTCAATCTCCTTTTACAGCTCCTTTGACATGAAAAAATACAAAAAGGCCGGGATGAAGAAAACCATCGACGTCTCTTTCGTGGGCGACGTGGCGAACAAGATAGAAAGGCAGGGCTACCTGGATTTCCTGCGGGATAACGGGGTGTCCGTGGAGGTCTTCGGCACGGGGACGAGGAACGGGCAGATAAGCCTCGATGAGATGGTAAGGGTCTTCAACTCCTCGAAGATAAACCTCAACTTCACGAAGATATCCCTCAGGAACGCCATAAGAAAGGAGCCGCTCATAAACCTGAGGCTCCGGCAGGTGAAGGGCAGGATCATCGAGGCCGCGCTCTGCGGCGGGTTCGTCCTCACGGAGTACGTGCCGGGTATAGAGGAGGTCTTCGAACCAGGCAGGGAAATCGCCGCCTTCGACTCCAGGGAGGAGATGCTGGAGAAGACGAGGTACTTCCTCCGCCACGATAAGGAGAGGGATGAGATAGCCTTCAACGGCTTTACGAGGGCAACGAGGGACTACGACGTCGAGAAGGCCATCCCCGCGCTTATCAGCAGGATCGATGATATGAGGGGGTGGGCGAAAAAAAAGCGGGGCGAGCTCCTCATCGACCCTGCGTTTTCAAGGAACTTCGTAACGTTCAGGGCGGAGCTGATCTCCCGCCTCATAAAGCTCAAAAGGTGGGACCTCGCGGGAGAGGAGCTCGGCCTTATCTTCAAGGGCAGGGGCATAAACCTTAAAAAAGCCGCCGGGATTCTCCTTTTCAACTTTTTCCCGGCGCTTAAGAAGATATACCTGAGGCTCAATGACGCCGCTTGACATAAAAAAGGACTCGAAGCTCAAATCCGGGATGAACCTGATGATAGTGCAGTTCGCGCTGTACTTCATCCCTCTCATCACAATACCGTATGTCGTAAAGACCGTCGGGATAGAGAACTACGGCAAGTACGTTTTCTTCCAGGCCGTGATGGGCCTTCTCGGCGTGATAATAAACTGGGGCTTCATACAGACCGGCGTGAGGGACATCTCGGTATGCAAGACCCTCGATGAGATTAACCGGGAATATTCGCACATACTCTACTCCAAGCTCCTGGCGCTTTTTATCGCGTGCGCCATCGGGTCCGCGCTTTTCCTCTTCGGGATGTTTAGGGCGGAGTGGGAGCTCTATTCGCTCTCGTTCCTGGCCCTTCCGGTCATCTTCCTCGATACGGCATTCCTTTATCAGGGGATCGAGAAACTGAAGGACTTCGTCAATATCAGCCTCGCCGGAAACCTTTGCGTGCTCGCGCTCCTTTTCCTTACGGTCAGGGAAGAAGGCGACTACAGGCTCCTCCCGATGGTCTTCTCCGCGCCGAGGATACTGGCGTACCTGTTCTCAATCTACTTCCTCCACTACAGGTTCAGGATAGTACCGAATGCCTTCAGCTTGAGCGGCGTTTACGAGAAGCTCCGGAGCAACTTCAGCATCTTCGCCACGAACATCTCCGCGATACTTTATACAAGGGCGACGCAGGTGATACTCGGCGTTGCCGCCGGCACGGAGTTCGTAGGCTACTACGCCGTGGCCGACCAGCTCGTATTCGCCTACTCAAACATACAGGGGAAGATCTCCACCGTCTATCAGCCGCAGATAGCGCAGGCCTTCAAGGACGACTTCAACGAGGCCGTGGTAAAGGCCAGGGAGAACACCTGCATGATCTTTCTGGCCGCCATGGCCGGGTTCCTCTTCACCCAGTTCTTCGCCCCGGAGATTTTATATTTTCTCTTCAAGGACCGCGCCGCGGGCTCTGTCCATGTATTGAGGATACTTTCCGTAAACTTCGTCACCATGCATCTGAGCTACATTATGGCCATGCAGATACTCCTTTCGCTCCACAGGGAATGGGAGATACTCAAGCCCTCGATATACGCGGCTATTCTGAACCTTACGCTCGGGAGCGCCCTTATATACTTTTTCAGGCACACCGGCGCGGCCCTGTCGGTGGCGTTGATAGAGGTCATAATATGCGTTTACTTCTATCTGAAGGTAAAAGGCTACGGCATAGACGTGCTCGACAGAAAAATGTTGATGACGCTGCTTAACTTCGTTGTTTCACTTCTGTTCATATTGTCGGGCCTGAAGTTCCTCTACGTAATTACGGACGTAAGCGTCTACGTCAAGTTCCCTCTCGTAACGGTGTTTTACGCGCTCTCGATACTCTTGGCGCTCAAGGCGCTGAATATCATCGACTTTAAAAAAAGGAAGCTGCTAATCGGACAGGTCGCTATCAATGATCAGGTCGAAAGTGAAGATACTCGTGCTGAACGTCCATAAAAAGGACGGCCGCTCCATGAACGACTTCGCGGACTTCAACGCGATGCGGCTCATGGAGAGCTTCGGAGGGGGGCGCGTATTCTATTTCTCGGACTCGGTGAACAACATCGGCATCAGGAGGACCGAGGAGGAGATAAGGAGGATAATAGCCGAAGAGGGCGTGTCCATCGTATTCTTCGCGCCTAACGGGGACAGCTACGAGCTCTCAATAGAGTTCTTTAAAGGATTGAAAAAAGACCTCGGCGTCAAGTGTGTCCTCTGGGTCCTCGATGACGAGATGATATTCGACGTGATGAGCAAGTATTACTCACAGGCGTTCGACGCGGCGGTTACGACTGACTACTACGCTACATTCGCCTACCGTAAGCTCGGTCTCCCCGCGCTCTATTACTTCTCAAGCTACCTGAAGGCGGACCTCCACCCCGTCGATGTCGAAAGAGACATCCCGGTAAGTTTCATCGGGGACTGCGCGAAGGCCGACAGGATGGAGTACATAAATTACCTCCGGGAGAATGGTGTAGACGCAAGGTCCTTCGGCGACGGTTCCGAGAAAGGGTTTCTGAGCAAGGCC
Organism: Deltaproteobacteria bacterium; assembly: GCA_016219075.1. Classification (GTDB taxonomy): domain Bacteria; phylum Desulfobacterota; class GWC2-55-46; order GWC2-55-46; family GWC2-55-46; genus JACRCH01. The sequence goes on from JACRCJ010000286.1 coordinate 38,605, forward strand.
GAGGTCCCTGCCATATATTCGAGGTCGAAGATAAACCTCAACTTCACAAAGGTCGACCATGCGGGCCCGGGCTCGTGGTTCCTCGCTGACAACGCCCTTACGAACATCATAAGGCAGAACAAGGGCCGGCCGATGGAGATAGCGCTTACACGGTCATTTTGCCTGAGCGAAACATCGCCTTCCATAGGTGTTGTCTTCGAGCAAGGCAAGGAGATAGATACTTTCCGGTGCAAAGAGGAGCTGCTCGCCAAAGTAAATCAGTACCTCAAGAACGACGGAGTCCGCGAGCGGATAGCGGAGGGCGCTTACAGGAAGGCCGTGAGCGAGTATGAGGCCGGGGTCTTTTTCCCCGCGCTTGCGGACAGGCTCTGCGCCGTCCTTGATGAAGGCAGGTATCTGCCGGAGTGTGAATGCATCCATAAAGACCCGGTCTTCAAAAAAAACCAGATGATAAGGCTTTCGATAGTAATGCTCTACCAGATGAGCAGGCTTAAGGCGCTCCCGGCCGCCGAAACTTTCAAGGAGCTTTTCCGGTACGGGATAATCGTGTTTTTATCCTCCTTCATCAGGGCGATTAAAATTTCTTTCCTTAAGCTCGTCCATAAAAAAAGGTCAAGGCGGCATGGACTTCAGAAATAAAGAACTGAAGAAGATAAATATCCTTTTCATAGTGTCGATCCTCCCGCCCTATCCGGGCGGTGCGGCTGTCGACTACCGGAGCTTCCTCAAAGGCCTATCCGGGAGGGAAGACCTCTGCAATGTGAGCGTGCTTACCGAGAAGGGCTGCTCGAAGGATGTGGATAACGTCGCGTTCAGGGACACGCTCTTCAATTACGATTCGGCTGGCGCGGGGGCGAAGAGCCGCTTAAGGCAGGCCGCGAATTACCTTTTGATACTGTGGCGCATAATCTCGGCGAAAGAGGACATAATCCATATCCACGCGAGGTACGTCTACGCAAAGTACGCCGGCAGGGTCATATGGCTGGCCTTATGGTTATCGCGGGCAAAAGCTGTGGTCGATATAAGGGACAGGTTCTACGATAACTTCGGGTTCGGCCACCACTTCATCGTATGCTCGGAAGAGCTGCTCAAATATTATTCGTGGGTAAGGAACGCGTCCTGTCTGCCTGTGCCGGTCGAGGTCAGGGCCTCGGGGCGCAAGGCCCCTGGCAGGCATATCGCCTACTTCGGGTCCGTAGCGCGGAACAAAGGTATCCTTGAGCTTGTGGACGGGTTCAAGGAATACGTCAAAGCCAGCAAAGACCCGCTTGAGCTGCACATCTACGGCCACGATATGATCGGCGAGCAGTTCCTGAAAAACATCGAAGGCGTGGACAGGATAAGGTTTTTCGGCCCCATACCGAATGAAGAGGTGGCGGAGAGGATATCGGAGTGCAGGGGCGTGGTCCTTCCGTCAAAGTCAGAGGGCATGCCGAGGGTCTGCCTCGAGACGATGATGCTGGGGCGGGTCCTCGCCTGCCACAGGAACGTCCGTTCGATATTCCCGTGCATACCCGGTGAGTTCGTGCTCGAAGACCTGACGCCTTCGGAGTTCAATAGGGTCTTGACGAACATAGAGGCCTCCGGCGGGCGCGCCTCGTATGATTACGACTTCTCTGTCCATGCGCCGGAGAATGTCACGGAGAGGTTATTGGAGCTTTACAGTAATGTCCTGGGCTATACATATACAAGGGAGGGAGCATGCTTGTCTCAATAGTATTATCTTTCCGCAATGAGGAGGACAACATCCCCGAGCTCGTACGGAGGCTCCATTGCTCGCTCGGTTCTCTCAAACCGCTTGGGATCGAATACGAGCTCATATTCGTAAACGACGCCTCGACCGACGGGTCCCTCGAACTCCTGAATGCCCTTAAGGCCGGCGACAGCACGATAAAGATAATAAACATGTCGAGGCGCTTCGGCTCGACGCCCTGCGTGATCGCCGGCATGGAGCGATCTTCGGGGGACGCGGTCGTGTACATGGACACCGACCTCCAGGACCCGCCGGAGCTGATACCTGAGCTTGTAAAGAGGTGGCTCGAAGGCGCTGACGTCGTCTATACCACGAGGTTGACAAGGGACGGGGAGAGCCGCTTTAAGATGTGGCTGACCCGGAGGGCTTACAGGACAATAAAATTCTTTTCCGACGTAGACATCCCGGTAGACTCCGGGGACTTCAAGCTCCTCGACAGAAGGGTGGTAAAAGAGCTGCTGAGGCTCAAGGAGAAGGACCCTTATATGAGGGGGCTCATAAGCTGGGTCGGGTTCAGGCACGCGCAGGTATTCTACGACAGGGAAAAGAGGTTCGCGGGGAGGACTCACTACCCGCTCTTCGGTCTCGGGCCTTTGAGGGCATTTGTCTCCGGGCTCGCGTCGTTCTCGACAGCCCCACTGAGCCTCGCGCTCGTGATAGGCTTCCTCGTTTCAATCGGCGCTTTCTTCTTCCTCATAGACATCGTGATAGAGAAGTTCATGGGGAGGAACCTGCCGGGGTGGTCGGCGATAATGGCCACGATGCTCTTCCTCGGCGGCACCGAGCTTTTTACCATCGGGATACTCGGGATATATGTCGGCAGGATTTATAACGAGAACAAAAGGAGGCCTAATTACATAATCGAGAGCACGTCCGGATTTGAGGAGGCGCGCCCCGCCGGGAAACGCTACAGGGTCTATGGACAGGCAGGGAAGGGGACGGTCAAGGACCTGAATGGCTGATAGACACTACATATCGAGGCTGGCAAAAACGGCCGCACCTTACGCCGCGTACATCGCGCTCGCCTGTTTCTTTATCAAACAACCCCCGATGCACGAAGAGGTGATGCACCTGAGGGACACTGGCAGCTGGGCCTCCGCGCTCTCGTACTCGTGCCACCCTCCGCTCTATGTGATGCTCGGGCGCATCGCGAGGATCATATTCGGCGAAGGCTACAGGGCGCTTTATATCCTCGGGATTTTTGCGGGGCTTATAAACCTGTACCTCATAGGCAGGATCATCAACGCCGTCCTTGAAGACCTGGGGGACAAAAAAGAGGCGTTCTCTCTCGCCGGAGTCTGGATAGCCGTGCTGATGCCAGTGTTTGTCCAGGGCTCGCTGCTGCTTGAGATCGAGCCGGCCGTGCTGACGCCGCTATCGCTGCTCGCGCTATTGTACTACATCAGGAAAGAGGGGCGGGGCGGGACGGGTTTTTACGCCATGACCGGTGTTTTATTCGCTCTTACGATGTGGGCCAAATATTTCTTCACGCCTTTCCTGCTGATATTCTCGATATTCATATACGAGGCAACGGGAGGGAAGATGCTCAGGGACGCGCTCAGGTCTTCCGTGATAATGCTCGGCACGGCGCTCGCCATATTCGTTCCGACGTATCTTTTATATTCGAAGGCGTTCATAACCGGCGCCAACTCCTTTGCCTTCCTCGCCCTCGATAAGACGAAGGAGGGCGCGCCTTTATTCGCGTCATTAAAGATATTTTTCCCGATGGCCACGAAGCTCATGGCCCTGACGTTCTGGCTGAGCCCGTTTTTCATCGCGGCAGTCATCTGGCTCATGCGGAGGATCTTTCACGACAGGCAGACATTCAGGAAAGAAAGGCTCTTCGCCATAGCAACGGCGTGCATATTCGTCTTCTACCTGACCATGCACCCTTACCCGTTCGGTGAGTCCAAATACTTCTATCCGATCTTCCCGCTCCTCGCGGTTTTGGGATCGAGCCTGCTCGCGAGGTCAGGTTTAAGGCTGCCGCCACTCAGGTACGCGGTATTGATAATCCCGGCCACGGCCGTCATCTTCTTTACCATCGGCGACCCTCTGTACCAGGCTATCGGCCTTTACCGTAGCCTTTCGATGGGCAGGCTCTATCTATACGTCTTTTTTTACGCCTCGATAAACCTCGCGCTCTTCGGGGCGGCCTACGCAATATTCAACGGGCGCGGCTTCAGCGCGTTCGGGTCATCGCTCGTATACCTTTCGATATGCTCGAGCCTGTCGCTCTTCGCCTCCCAGGCGATTGGCCAATACCAGACAAGGAGCCAGTACGGGGAGAACGGCGCGCTTGAGACCGTCAGCTTCATAAGGTCCGGGGTCCCGTCGTCCAGCAGGGTCATCATCCCCGGCGATATCCGCTTTTATACGGAGATGGAGTTCGTAAAGGTGGGGGCGGTCTCAGAGGGCGCGGAGAGCATCGCCGAATGGGACTGGATAGTGGAAAGAAAGGCCAACATACTCAGGCTCAAGCCTGAAGCGTCAAGCGCGCTGGTCTCGAACTACAGGCTCTTAAGGCATATAGGCTCATACGAGATTTACAGGCGGAGATAGCTATGGAACAGGCTGAGAGGGCGTATACCGGCATGGGGACGCGGGAGAGCACGGCGGGGCTTAATTTTACCGCGGTAGCCGTTTTTACGGTCTCTGTTTTCATACTCTCGAACGACAACAGCCTGAGGATCGCCTCGGTAAGCGTCTCAACCGCAGTTGCCTTCCTGATGCTCGCGGTCTTTTTGGTCAGCGGTTTGAAGAAAGGCAGGTTCATCCTCAAGGGACACGATGTGCAGAGGCCGCTGTTCCTCCTTTTCTTCTGGGCCGTTTTCTCTCTCATAATCGCCCGCCTCGACCCGTGGAAGGCGCTCCCGGAGGCCGCGTATTCCTACACATGGGCCAACGGGATGAACTCGCCGGCGTGGAGGGGGGCGTCTTTCTTACTACGGCTTTTCCTTTCCGTCTTCGCCATCGAGTTCATCATCTCGAACGTGGATACGAAAGAGAAGGTCTTCAGGGTCGTGAACATCACTTTAGCCGTATATTTCCTCGTATGCCTCTTCGGCCTCGCGCAGATAATCCTCTATTTTTTCTTCCACATCGAGGCGGGCAGCGTTTTGACCGAGCCGCACTTCCGGGCCGGGGGGTACGTGGGCGAGCCGCAGACCTACGGGATACTCCTCGTAAGCTCGCTCTTCCTCGTGATAGCCGCGGTCAACAAAAGATGCGAGGGGATTTACTTCTCAAGGCGCTTTCTTAAGATACTCCTTCTTATGGCTATCATAGACCTCGTCTTTACTTTTTCGGTTTCGATGTTCGTCTCGGTCCTTCTGGCGCTCTTGTTCCACAGCAATGAAATAAGGAAAAGGGGCCTTATCATCTTTTCGATAGCAGGCGGCGCGGCCGCCTACGCCTTTTACAGCTTCCTTAACTCGGTGCTGATAGCAAAGCTCGTAAGCGAGACCTTCACCTACAACAGCAGGACCCTCACCTGGAATATCGGCGCCAAAATGCTCGGCGAGAACCCGATTGCGGGGGTCGGCATAGGGCAGTCGCCTTTGCTATCCGGGTATTTCTCGGAGCTTATAAACCTGAGCTTCGATTCTCTCAACTTCGACGCCTTCCGCGTCACCCTTCTTAATTCCTACATAGAATGGGGGGCCGAGACAGGCATTGTCGGGCTTGCGGTGCTCCTGTACCTGATATACAGGTGCTATATGATTGGCAGGGCGCGCACGCAGAGCAAGGAGTTCAAGTTCGTAAGACTCGCGTACGGCGGGGCGCTCCTCGCGCTCGCGGTTTCCGCTAACTCGTACGGCGGGGTCTTCTACGTTGGGTGCTTCAACCTGGTCTTCGCCATGTATATAGCGGGGACGAGGGTCTTCAGCCGGGCGGCGGATGCGGCAGCTCTATAGATATGCGGTATTCTTCTCCAGGACGCTGGCCCTTTCTTCAGGGTCTTTCACGCAGTCTCTGCTTCACGCGCTGTATGAGAGACATTACCCGGCGAGGAAACGGAAGGCCGGGGGAGAAATCAATATCCTTGTAGTCCAGCTCGGCCAGATAGGGGACTTTGTCCTCTCCGCCCCGCTCTTCGAGGCGCTTAAATCGACCTACGGCAAAAGGCTAAGGCTGACCGTAATGACCGATTCGATAAATAAGGACCTTGCCGGCATGGACATGAACATAGACAAGACCGTTTTTTATGACTCGCCGAGGTATTCACGGGTAAAGGGCGGCGGAAGCGTTTTCCCTTACGAGCGCCTTAAAGAAGGAAGGTTCGACGAGGTTATCTGGCTCAGGGGTGACATGAAGGTATTTATATGGATGGCCTCAAGAAGGGTCCCGATGAAGAGCATAATGAAGTTCCCGAACCCGCTACGCTCGTCATGGCTCGCGCTCATAACAGGACGGCCTTCCAAAAAAAAGGCGATGCATTACCTTGAGACACTCGACGAGGTGTGTAAAGACGCCAGCCCAAGCGGGCTATTCAGGGCGAAGGCAAGCAATGCGCCAGCCGCAGGCATGCGGGAAGTCATGATACACATCGGCTCCGGCAACGCCTTGAGGAGGTGGCCTGAGGAGAGGTTCTCGAAGCTCTGCTCGCTACTCGCCGGGCTTTCGCCTGATATCAGCGTCAGCCTTATCGGCTCAAAAGAGGACAGGCAGGCCGGCGAGCGCATAGCCACAGGGGCGGCCGCAAATGGCGCTCAAGGGGTCAGCAACCTCTGCGGGGCTTTCATGCTTACGGACCTGTACGAAAGGTTCAGGGCCGCCAGCCTTTACATCGGGTTCGACAGCGGCCCCATGCACATGGCGGCGAGCGCCGGGGCCCCGCTCATAGCGCTTATGGGCCCGCAGTCCCCGCAGGTCTTCGGCCCGCGCGGTCAGAACGTAAAAGTGATACACAAGGGGTTTCCCTGCTCACCGTGCTGGCAGTTCGGGTGCGTGCGTAACGATAACGGCGCGGGCGCGTGCGTGCTCGCGATAACCCCTGAGGAGGTCTTCAGGGAGGCCAGGGCTTTCCTGGAGGGTTCGGCTTCTTATGCGCATTGACCCGAGGCTTTTATTCCTCATGAGGAGGGCCTTTGAGGCAAAGGACGAGCGCTTCGGAGGTATCAATGCGCGCTTTCTGGATATCGGATGCGCTGACGGGAGTTTTATAAATGCGGTGCTCGCCTCCGGCAAAAGCGGCGTGGAAATAGACGGGGTAGACGTGCCGTCCCGATGGCTCAAGGCCGCCTCAATCGGCGCCGGGTGCAGGCTCTACGTACAGGACCTGCAGAAGGGAATAGGGGAGATGGAGCCGGGCAAATACCATATCGCGACGATGTGGGAGGTGGTGGAACATATTGAGAACGTCCATCAGTTCCTCCGCAACGCCAGCGAGCTCCTTGTCCCCGGGGGCGTTGCGCTTTTATCCACGCCGAACCTCCTGAGCCTGAGCCGCTTCGTAAAGGGGCAAAGGTGGGTGGGCACTTCAGAGCCTGACCATAAATACCTCTTCGACGCGAAGTCATTAAAGATGGTGCTTTCAAGGACCGGCTTTAGCGAAATAGACGTGAGGGGTTTTTTCCTGCCGTCGAAAGGCCCGTCTTTCGACCCGTGGAACAGGCTCCTTTCCATGTCGCCCGGAGGCGGGATGCTCTTTGCCAGGGCCTTAAAGGGGTAGATAGATAACGGCGCCCGGTCCTTTTGGAAAGACAAGGCGGCCCAAAGATAACCATAAAAGGATAAAACCATGAAAAAGATACTCCTTGTATATAACGTCTATTCAGATGAGCTCGGGTCGAGCCGCCCGCCGCTCGGCACGGGCTATCTCGCGCAGGCGCTCGAGGACGCGGGGGCCGAGTACGGCGTGGTTGACATGAAGCTCGGCTACTCGGAGGAAGACGTCCTGAAAATGATCGAGGAAGGCGGCTATGACTGCGTGGGGACAACTGTCTATACGGTCGGGCACAAGAGGTTTTTCGGGCTCCTCGGTCTTATAAAGGACAGGTTCCCCTCCATCGAGACCCTTGCGGGGGGGCCGCATGTGACGATAATGGGCAGGAAAATACTGGAAGAGTACGGGAAGGTCGATTTCGCGTTCGCGGGAGAGTCTGAAGGCTCTCTTATACGGTTCCTTGAAGGCGGGGAACACAGGGATATCCCGGGGCTTATTTACAGGGATGGAGGGGAGGTCCTCTACCCGGTCCCGTTCACAAGGCCGGAGAATCTCGACGATATCGGATGGCCGAAGTACTCCGGGTTCGAGCTCGACAAATACGCAAATGAAATGGGGGTCATCACATCGAGGGGGTGCCCTTACTCCTGCATCTTCTGCTCGGTCGGGCTCACGCTCGGCAAGAAGATAAGGACCCGCTCGATAGAAAAGATAGGCGATGAGCTTGAGTACTGGTACTCGAAAGGCAGGAGGATTTTCAACTTCCTCGACGACAACTTCACCTTCTACAGCGAAAGGGTCTTCGCGCTTTGCGGCGAGATAGAGAAAAGAGGGCTCAAGGACCTGACACTGAGGGCGTCAAACGGCATAAGGGCCGACAAGATAAACAGGGAGATGCTCCTCAGGATGAAGGAGGCCGGGTTCAAAAGTTTCGGCATCGGCGTCGAGGCGGGGAACAACAAGGTGCTCAAGACGTTAAAGAAGGGCGAGACCATCGAGCAGATAGAGGGCGCGATAAAGATGAGCTGCGAGCTGGGGTTCGAGGTATCGCTCTTTTTCGTCTACGGGGCCCCAGGGGAGACGGCCGAGGACATAGAGGACTCCATAAGGATTGCCGGGAAATATCCCGTCTTCAAGGCTGACTTCTACAACCTCATGCCGTTCCCGGGCACGGCCCTCTGGGACTGGGTCGAGGACAATAACGCCTGGACGGACGAGCCCCTTGAGCTGCTGAACAGCATGGACAAGAACCTCAGGTTCTCTAAAAAGACCGGCAGGCCCTTTTTCGTCACAAGCGAGCTCAACGAGGAAGACAGGCAGAAGCTCGCCGGGAAGCTGCGGAAGGCGACTCTGCATATCCAGAGGAAGGGGATTGAAAAGGTCTTCGCAAGGTTCGGGGTATTGAAATACCCGGCCGGTTATATCGGCTCTACAATGGTCTTCCAGCGGCTTTTTTTCAATAACAACAGGCTCAGGAAATTATCCGACAGGGTACGCTTTCACTCAAAACCAAGGACAAAAGTAGATTAAGGGGGCGAATTATGAAGATACTCATGCTCAACCCGCCGTTCCTTCCGAGGTTCTCAAGGTTCTCGCGGAGCCCCGCCGTGACAAGGAGCGGCACCATCTATTACCCGCTCTGGCACGCGTACGCCACGGGACTCCTTGAAAGGGAGGGGCACAGGGTGATGCTCCTTGACGCGCCTGCCGAGGGGCTTGGCGCGGACGAGTGCTACAGGATAGCGAAGGGGTTCTCGCCGGATATTACGGTGGTCTACACCTCAACGCCGTCCATCTACAATGACGTAGAGATAGCCGGAGGTATTAAGGATATCCAGCCGAAGGGCGTTATTGTGCTCACCGGCCCCCATGTATCCGCCCTGCCTGAAGAATCCCTTGAGCTGGATAAAAGGGTCGATATCGTAGCGAGGGGCGAGTACGACCTTACAATAGCCGGGATAGCGAAGGCCATTGAAGAGGGCGAAGGCCTCGAATCGGTCAAAGGGATCACCTGGAGGTCGTCTTCGGGGATAACCTCAAACCCCGGCAGGGCCTTTATCGAGGACCTTGACTCGTTGCCTTTCGTATCGATGGTCTATAAAAAACACCTGAAGGTAGAGAACTACTTCTACGCGCACTGCAGGTACCCGGCCGTGTCGATATTCACGAGCAGGGGGTGCAACGCGCAGTGCTCCTACTGCGTCTATCCCCAGCAGATGTTCGGCAGGAAGCAGAGGCAGAGGAGCCCGGAGAGCATCGTAGCCGAGTTCGAATACATCGAAAAGGAACTGCCTCGGGTGAAAGAGGTCCTGATAGACGACGACACGTTCTCTTCCGACCAGTCGCATACGATGCAGTTCTGCGAGCTGATGATAAAAAAGGGGATAAGGGTGCCGTGGACAGCCGAGTGCAGGGCGAACCTGAAGTACGAGACGATGGCCATGATGAAACGCGCGGGTTGCAGGCTTATCGTCGTGGGCTTCGAGAGCGCGGACAACACGGTCCTTAAGAACATGAAGAAGGGCCTGAGCATCGATAGGATGAGGCTTTTCGCGTTCGAGGCCAGGAGGGCCGGGATCATGCTCCACGCCTGCTTCATGGCGGGCAACAAGGGGGACACCATCGGGACCCTCATGGAGTCCCTCCGGTTCGCCAGGGAAGTGAACGCCGATACGTGCCAGTTCTTCCCGCTCATGGTCTACCCCGGCACCGAGAGCTACGATTGGGCGAAAAAGAGCGGGTATCTGAAGGAAAAGGACTTTAGCAGGTGGCTTACCCCGGACGGGCTGCATAACTGCGTGGTTTCCACGCCGGAATTGAGCGCAAAGGACGCGGTGGATTTCTGCGGCTACGCGAGGAGGAAGTATTACCTGGGGCCGGGGTACCTGAGCAGGAAGCTCCTCCAAATGATAAAGAGCCCCGGGGAGCTTAAAAAGACCGTGAAGTCCGCGAAGACCTTCGCGAAATACCTTCTGAAGGCGAATTGAAAGGAGATGGTGATGTTCCTGGAGGCCGCTTTCTGGTCAGGCGTCATTGTCATACTTTACTCTTACATCGGGTACCCGGCGCTGCTGTTACTGCTGAACAGGCTCATCCCTGCTGACAAGCCTTTGGCGGAGAACTCAAGACTGCCGAAGGTAAGCCTCGTAATAGCGGCCTACAACGAGGAGAAGGTGATAGACGACAAGATCAGGAACTCACTCGAAATAGATTACCCTGAAGGGCTTTTCGAGGTCTGGGTCGCGTCGGACGGCTCTGACGACGGGACGAACGGGATAGTCAGGAAATGGGCAGGGAAGGACGGGAGGGTGCGCTTGCTTGAGCTTCCGAGGTCCGGCAAATCCGAGGCCATAAACAGGGCGATGGAGCGGATCAGCGGGGAGATAGCGGTTTTTTCCGACGCTAACACAGTCTATTCGCCGGATTCGATAAAAAGGCTCGTGAGACGTTTCAACGACCCGAGGGCCGGGTGCGTCTGCGGCAGGCTCGTATACAGGAACACGGGGCGCGCCGCCAGCGGCAGGGGAGAGGGGCTTTACTGGAGGTATGAGACCTTCTTGAAGGTGCTGGAGAGCAGGCTCGGCTTCATCGCCGGGGCGAACGGCGCGATCTACGCGATAAGGAAAGGGCTCTTCGAGCCCCTTGCGCGCGGGACTATAAACGACGACCTCGTCATCTCGATGCGCATTGTAAGGAAGGGCTGCAGGAGCGTATACGAGGATAAGGCCGTGGCCTACGAGGACGTAGCGCCCACGGTCGGAAGCGAGTTCAGGCGCCATGTGAGGGACGGCGCCGGCCATTACCTGGCGGCCGTCCACCTGATAGGGCTACTTAACCCGTTCCTCGGCACAAGGTCGCTTATTTACCTCTCGCACAGGGTCCTGCGGTGGGGCGCGCCGTTTTTGATGATAGCGATGCTCTTTGCCAACATAGCGCTCAAGGGTGAGCCTTTCTACGCGTTATTGCTCATCCCGCACATCGGGTTTTATCTGCTGGCGTTTGCGGGGTTTTTCGTAATAAAGACCTTGCCGTGGCCGCTCCCGTTCTTCGTCTACGGGCCGTTTTACTTCTGCAACCTGAACCTCGCGCTCTTTTTCGGGTTCCTCAAGGCATTGACGGGCTCTCAGGGCGCCGCATGGGAAAGGACGGAGAGGGCATGAACGATAAGGTCATTTTAAGCGCCTCAATCGGCTTTATAGCGGGGCTTTTTGGGGCGCTCCTTATAAGGGGCTGCGGAAAGGCCCTGCTCGATATGCCGAACGGGAGGAGCTCCCATTCCGTGCCGACACCGAGGGGAGGCGGTATTGGGATCGTGATCGGGTTCGTCATAGTATCAGCGTTTATCGTAAACGACTTTACCGGGGCCGCGATAGGCGCGGGGATAGGGGTGCTGGGGGTTTTAGAGGACCGGTTCGGGCTCCCTATCGGACTACGGCTGGCCCTCCAGCTCATGGGCGCGCTCACGGCTGTTTTGATAGCAGGGGCCTCGGCGACGACGGCCCTGTTCTGGGCCGTCGTTACAGCCGGGACTGCGAACTTCTACAACTTCCTCGACGGCATCGACGGGATAGCCGGGCTTACAGGGGCCGTAAGCTTTTCCCTGCTCGCCTTTTTTTCTTTCTTTATCGCGGGGAACGCCTCCATCGGCGCGCTCTCGACAGCGCTTGCCGCCGGGTGCATCGGGTTCCTGCCGCTCAACTTCCCCAGGGCGAAGGTCTTCATGGGGGATGCCGGGAGCATCTTTCTCGGGTTCGAGTTCGCCCTGTCAACGCACAGCCTCGCGGACTCTCTTAAGAGCCTGCTCTGCCTCGGGATGTTCCTGTGCGTCTTTTACGCCGACGCGCTCGTTACGTTATTTTACAGGTGGAGGAACGGCGAAGACCTGGCCTCTCCCCACAGGGGGCACCTCTACCAGTATCTGTGCAACGGGCTCGGGTATTCGCACAGGACGGTGTCGGAGTTATACGCCGCGGTCCAGCTTCTCTTCGGGGTGCTCGCGATATTGGCGTACTACAGGTCGGTTGTCTGGCAGGCCGCGGTAATAATCGCATTCTCGGCGTCGTTCATAATAGCCTACAGGTCGATAAAGGGTCTGGACCCGCTCGGGCAGATATACTGAATGGGCTTGGCCGGAGTGAATCCGTCCAAGTCTCACAAATTGCCCGGCTTTTTTAAGCCTCGCATTTGGCAATCCTTCCATGGATTGCTTGGCAGGCTGTTTTTCAACAGCCTGCTAACCTTCAGCTTTGAAGGACACCTCGACTAAAAAAAGCAGCGCGTAACCATTCATCTCTGAAAAAAGAAGAGAGAGAGATGAAAAAAATAATTTCAAGGCTCCTCCATCCGACATACATCAAGAGGACCGCGTTCTTCTTCATCTTCGACATCGTTATAATAGCGTTTTCACTCTACTTCTCCTTCCTCGTCCGGTTCGATTTCGACCTCACGGACGAATACAGGAGGCTCGCCGTGGACGCGATACCGATATTCATACTGGTGAAATTGAGCGTCTTTTCGGCCTTCAGGCTTAGCAGGATAACATGGAAGTACGTGGGTCTCCGCGACCTTATCAACATCAGCGCCGCGCTCCTCGCCTCCGAGGCGGTATTGGCCCTCATAATACTCTTCCCGCCCGCCGGATGGGCCTACTTCTCGTCGTTCATCCCGGATATAAAGGCGCTCGGGTTCCCGCGGAGCATCTTTATTATCGATGCCGCCAATTCGCTCCTGCTCCTTTTGACGCTCAGGGTCTCCAAGAGGCTTTACGTCGAGTTCCTCCACGGGAACGGGAGCAACAGGAACGGCCTGAAGACCGTCATCATAGGCGCGGGGAACGCCGGGGAGATGATCCTCCGGGACATGTCGCGCCATAACGGCTCCGGGTTCAGCCCGGCTGGCTTTCTCGACGACGACAGGACGAAGATCGGCACGTACATACACGGGGTAAAGGTCCTGGGCGCCACGGATATGCTGAGGGACGTCGTCCTCAAGAAGGGGATAAAGGCGATGATCATAGCGATACCGTCACTGAACCAGAAGACCCTGAGGAACATCTATGATTCCGCGCGCGACACCGGCGTGGAGACTATCAAGATAGTTCCCCGGATATATGACTACGACAGGCCCGAGGTGAACCTGAAGAGCCTCGAAACCATCAGCATAGAGGACATCCTCGGCAGGAGGGTCGTAGAGGTAGACTACGGGGAGATAAGGAAGTTCCTCAAGGACAAAGTCGTGCTCGTCACCGGGGCAGGCGGCTCCATAGGCTCCGAGATAGCCGTGCAGGCGCTCGGCTGCGGGCCCTCACAGCTCATCCTCTTCGACATAGACGAAACCGAGCTGCATAACATGGAGATAAGGCTCAAGAGGACGTTCCCGCACCTGTTCAGGCAGGGTGGGAACGGAAAAGACCGTCCGAAGAAGGCAAATCACGAGAGGGTATCCTTTGTCGTTGGCGACGTCAGGGACATGGACAGGGTCGATTCGGTGCTGTCGGAATACAGGCCGCAGGTCGTCTTCCACGCAGCCGCCTACAAGCACGTGCCCATGATGGAGCATAACCCTGACGAGGCCGTCAAGGTGAATGTCTTCGGCGCGCACAGGATGGCGTCGGCATCGGTCAGGCACGGGGTCGGGAAGTTCATCATGATATCGACCGACAAGGCCGTGAGGCCGACGAGCGTAATGGGGGCCACGAAGAGGATAGCCGAGTACGTCTGCAAGGCATACAACGGAGAAGGGGGGACCGAGTTCGTCTCGGTCAGGTTCGGCAACGTGCTCGGGAGCCGCGGCAGCGTCCTGCCGCTGTTCCTGGAGCAGTTGAAGGCCGGCGGCCCCATAACGGTCACGCACAGGGACATGAAAAGGTACTTCATGACAATACCCGAGGCGGTATCCCTCGTGCTGCAGGCCGGCGCGATAGGCCGCGGCGGGGACGTCCTCGTCCTCGACATGGGGGACCCCGTAAGGATAGTCGAGCTGGCCGAGGAGCTGATACGGATCCACGGCCTCGAGCCCCATAAGGACATAGACATCGAGTTCGTGCATATGAGGCCCGGCGAAAAGCTTTTTGAAGAAATACTGACGGCAGAGGAAGGGACGACCGCGAGCAGGCATAAGCAGATTTTCATAGCTCGGGAATCCCGCAGGCACTCGAGGCTCGAGATAGAGAAGATACTGAAAGAGTTCGAGTCCCGGCTGGACAACGGGCGCGGCGGGGTGAGGGAGCTGCTTAAGAAGCATGTGGTCCATTACGAGGCTGATGGCAGGGAAGCAACCGGGGAAACCGGCGCGCGGTCCATCCACGCGCCGGAACCGAATAGAGAGGAGGCAGCTGGATATGCAGGCGGACAATGAGATAAATCTCCTCGACGCATTGCGCGTAGTATGGAGGAGGAGGGCCTTCATAGTGTTATTTACTTTTGCCTGCGCGCTCGGAGCGGCGATAATCACGCTTTTCATGACTGACCTTTACAGGGCCTCGGCGATACTCACGCCGGTAAACGGCAAGGAAAAGATCGGAGGGGAGCTGTCGTTGATAGCCCAGCAGATAGGGGGGCTGTCGGGCATAACACTGCCCTCGTCCGGGTCGTCGTCCGAGATAATAAGCCTGCTTAACTCCAACATACTCAAAGAGAAGGTAATCAAGGACTACGACCTCCTGCCCGTGCTTTTTCCAGAACAGTGGGACAGGGAGAAGAAGGCATGGAAGACCCCGGATAAATCTTTTTTCAGGCTCCCGGCGATATCCGGCCTCCTTACAGGCTTATTCAGACCGGCTGAAAGTCCGGCCAATGCGCAGGGCCCGACTGTCTGGGACGGGATAAGAAGGCTCGGCGAGATGACAAAAGTGAGTGCGAGCGCCAAGGACAATACGATAACTCTTATGATCGAGTTCCACGACCCGGAGCTCGCCGCGAAACTGACGGAGCGCTTTTTGACGGCCCTGACAATGCACATGAGCGGCGAGGCCAAGAGGGTCGCCGAGGTGAACAGGAGATACCTCGTCGAGCAGTTAGGCAATTCGACCGACCCGATAATCAGGCAGAAGATATACAATCTCATAGCGCAGCAGGTGGAGGTGTTCATGATGTCCGAGGTAAAAGAGAACTTCGCCTTCAAGGTCATAGACCCGCCGAGGGCCGCTGACAGGAGGGTATGGCCGAGGAGGTCCTCCATCGTGGAGCTCGCCTTTGCCGCTGCTTTCCTCGCGGCGTCATTCGGCGCTTTCGCAATCGATTACGTCCAAAATCGTCTGAGGAAGGATGGAGGGCGCTGTTGCGTGGAGGCGTCTGAAGGCCGCGAAAGCAATGAATTGAAGTATACCGGGAGGGATGCGGATGAACACACATAGCGAGCGCATCTCCCGCTGCTTGCGGCGGGGTTCAGCGAGCGAATCGAAATCGAAATTTCCTTATGTGTCGAAGATTCCCCGAAGAAAAGCTGCGGAGAGATTCAACAGGGTTTTCAGGGTATTGATGTGCCTGTTCCTTATCCACCTCCTTGCGGGCGTAAGCCGCGCATATCAGGGGGACGGCATGATTGGGGACGCTAACGCCTACGCGCAGGGAGAAAACAATTACATCTCGGGCGAAGGCGGCGCGGGCAACGCAGGCTTCAAGTCCCCTGACGATATCTGCAGGGAGAAAAACCTTTCCATCGAGCAGTGCCAGTCTTTAAAGGACAGGATACTCGGCTCCGGGCTCAAGGACGAAGAGCTGTTAAAGAGTGCGCCCGAGCTGAAGGACCTGAAGCCGGAGGAGCTGATTAAAGGGAAAGAGCTCCTTAAAAAAAGAAGGACGGACGACGAGGCACGGGCGGAGAAAAACCAGCCGCGTAAAAATGACCTTGACGAGACGCCTGAAGATGAGGATACCTCGCTTTTCGACAGGTACCTGGCCGATACACCGGCGCACGAGGTGGAGCTTAAGCTCAAACCTTTCGGGTACGGCCTTTTTACAAGGCCGTTACAAAGGCCCAACCAGGACCTGCCCGTGGCGTCCGACTACGTTATAGGCCCTGGAGATGAGATCGGGGTCAACGTCTGGGGGAGGCTCAGCGGGCAGTACAGCCTTGTGGTAAGCAGGGAGGGGACGGTGCAGTTCCCGAACATCGGCCCGCTTACGGTGGCCGGCATGACATTCGAAGAGATGAAGAAGTTCCTCAAGAGGCAGTCGTCGAACATAATCGGCACTGACATAAACATCACCATGGGGAAACTCCGGGGCATACAGGTCTTCGTCCTCGGGGAGGTGAAAAAACCAGGCGCCTACACCTTGAGCGGCATGTCCACGATAACCAACGCGCTCATGGCCGCCGGAGGGCCTTCGAACATAGGCACGCTCAGAAGGATCGAGCTCAAGAGGGCGAACAGGACCATCTCGGCACTTGATTTCTACGACCTCCTGCAAAAAGGCGACAAATCGAACGACATGAGGCTCCAGAGCGGCGACGTCGTCTTCGTGCCGACGGTAGGCCCCCTCGTCGGCATAGCCGGGAACGTGAAAAGGCCCGCCATCTACGAGCTTAAGGACTCGACCGACCTCGTGGGAGCGCTCGAACTCGCAGGAGGGATAATCCCGACGGCATACGCTCAGCAGGTACAGATAGAACGCGTGGAAGGCAACTCGCGCAGGACCATCGCCGACATAAACGCCTCCGGCAAGGACGCCCCCGGCTCCTTCATGCTCCAGGACGCGGACCTCGTCAAGGTATTCTCCATATTCGACAAGGACTCGAACGCGGTCTATGTCTACGGGAACGTAAAGAGGCCGGGCAAGTTCGAGCTTAAAAAAGGCATGCGCCTCAGGGACATAATAAGGGACGAGAACGACCTCTTGAAGGAGACCTACTTCGATTACGGGCTTGTAAAGAGGCTTATACCGCCGTCGATGGAAGTAAAGCTCATGCCGTTCAACCTCGGAAGCATGCTTTTCAAAGGCTCGGACGCCGACAATATCGAGCTATCCTACAGGGACGCGGTTTATATATTTCCGAAGAGGCTCTTCGAGGACAGAAAGACCGTCCGCATAGAGGGGGAGGTCAGGTGCGCGTATATGAAGCTCGATAAGAAGGCCCCTGAGGAATGCGACGCGAAAGACGGGCGCGGGTGCCCTGCCGCGGAGAATGAAAAGGCGGACAAGACGCCCCAGGGGCCGGCAACAAATATTTTACCGAAGGACAACGGCAAAAAGGAAGAACAACCCTCTCAGGCGGCGACTTCAGCAGCGGCCCTGCAAGAGGCCAAAAAGGCCGTTGAGAAAGGCGCTGATGAGCCCGCAAAGGAAAACAACTGGGAAAAGAAGTTTGAGCAGAAAAGCGAAACAAAGCCCGTGAAAGCGGCCGGGGAGGCGCAAGGCTGGTGCGAGTTCGAGCTTGAGAAGGACCTGAGCGTAAAGGACCTGGTGCTACGCGCGGGCGGCCTTACCAGGGACGCCTCCCTGGAAGACTTCGAGCTCTACAGGACAGACCCCTCGACGAAAGAGGCGGTCCTGCAGAAGTTCAACCTCAAAAAGGCGATGGAAGGCGACAGGGGCGAGAACGTCTACCTCGCGGACCAGGACAGGGTCGTCATCCACTCGGTCTGGGAGAAGGTGCCCAAGCAATACCTGACCATAAAGGGCGAGGTCACAAAGCCGGGGCAGTACCCGTTCGCGGCGAACATGAGGGTAAGCGACCTCGTCTTCGCGGCGGGCAGCCTCCTTGAATCGAGCTACTCGGAGGCCGAGCTCGCCTCGCACACGGTCATAGACGGCGAACTCTCCCTCGTGAGCTACAAGGCGGTGAATCTGCGCGGGGCGATGTCCGGGCTCGAGACGGATAACGTAAGGCTCAAGCCCTACGACACCCTCTTCATAAAAAAGATCCCGGACTGGAGGGAGGAGAGGTTCGTAACGGTCGCCGGCGAGGTGCGCTTCCCCGGCAGGTACATAATAAAAAAGGGCGAGAGGCTCAGCTCGCTTATCGACAGGGCCGGCGGGTTTACTGACAAGTCATACCTGAAGGGCGCGGTCTTCCGCAGGGAATCCGTAAGGCAGATGCAGCAGAGGAACCTCGATGAGTCGATAAGCAGGCTTGAGCGTACCATGCTGTCGCAGTCCTCCATAAACATAGAAAAATCGGTCACGCCGGAGGCCGCGAAGCAGCAGGAGATGGCGATGGAACAGAGAAAGACGCTTATAGCCAAGATGAGGGAAGTTAAGCCCAGGGGGAGGATAGTGGTGAGCCTGGCGCCTTCCGACAATCTCAGGGGCAGCCCTTACGACGTGATACTCGAGGACAACGACTTCCTCGAAGTGCCGGAGAGGTCGTCGGTAGTGAACGTTTCCGGCTCCATAATCAACCCGACCTCGTTCGTCTACGACCCCGGGACAAGCGTATCGTCCTATATCTCCAAGTCCGGCGGCACGACAGAGCTTGCCGACAAGGACAGGACGTACGTTATAAAGGCGGACGGCTCATCGTTAAGCCCTGACGCGCTCAGCAGCTGGACCAACTTCGATTGGAACGAGTCCACGAAGAGCTGGGAGGCGGGCTCGTACTCCGCCAAGCTTGAGCCCGGCGATACCATCGTGGTGCCGGAGCAGATAGAGAGGGTAGCGTGGCTCAGGGAGATAAAGGACGTAACGCAGATACTCTACCAGATAGCGGTTACGGCAGGGGTGATAATCGTTGCGTTTTAAAAGAGCCCTCCCCAATGCCGCCGTCATAGCTCTTTTTATCGTTTTTTCAGCTGCGCAGGCCCATGCCTCAGCGCCCGGCAAGGACAACTGGGCACGGTGGGAGATATGGAGCTGGAAGGACGTGGCCCTGGGCAACGTAACGACCAATCTCGACTCCGGGGGTGGAAGTGACGAAGGAGGCGGCATCGGCGGCAAGGCCGGGTGGGGGCGCGGCGGCAGCGCCTCCGCGAACGTGCCCGTGGGGAGCCGGGTCTATGAGTGCCTGGAGCGGCTTGAACTGGACGGCCTCATAAAGACCGGGCTTCTTTCCACCAGGCCCATAAGCCGCGCCGAGGGCGCGAGGCTCACGTCCGAGGCTGAACGGAGGTTCGAGGCCCTGCCTGAGCAGTTGAAGCAGAGAAAGAGCCGCGCGAGGGCCGATATCCAGAGGTTAAAGACAATGTTCAGGGAAGAGCTCGGCGGGGGGAGCCCGGCCGTACTGGTCAAACCCGCCGACCGCATCTATCTCGAATACCTCTACAGCTCGAAAACACCGGTCTTTCCCAACGTGAACAATAACGGCGACGAGTTCAGGAAGGGCGCTAACCTGAGGCTCGGCACGGATACCGCCGTAAAGCTCTTCAACAGGGCCTCTCTTTACCTGAACCCGGAGTTCAGGCTTTCAGACGATACGCCCTCGGGAAAGCTCCTGCAAGGGTATCTGACCTTCGACCTTGCGGGTGTGGAGCTCGAGGCGGGCAGGGACTCGATGTGGTGGGGGGCGGGGTATCACGGGGACCTCCTTCTGACCAACAACGCCGCGCCGTTCGACATGATAAAGGTCTCCTCGGCAAGGCCGGTGCTGCTGCCGTGGAAGCTCAAGTACCTCGGGCTTTTCAAGCCGACATTTTTCCTTACCCACCTTGAGAAGGACAGGGACTTCCCGAGGGCGAGCCTCCTCGGGATGAGGCTCGATTTCAAGCCTACCCCGAGGTTCCAGATAGCCCTCAACAGGGTCTTCATCTTCGGAGGCGAGGGGAGGCGGAGCCTGAACCTGGGCGAATGGGCGAAGGTGTTCTTCGTCTCAGACAGCGCCGACCACGCGGACTCGCCCATAAACGGCGACCAGCTCGCCTCCATAGACGCCTCATACGTCTACGCAAGCGAAAACAGCTACATCCCTTTCTCCGGGTTGAAGCTCTACACCGAGTGGGGGGCCGAGGACTCCTCTGGACACACAAAAACGCCAACCGGCCGGGCGAACCTCTACGGGGTCTTTGTAAGCGGCCCCTTCTGGATGCCTGATGTGGACCTCAGGGTCGAATGGGCTAACACGGCGCGGAACGCCAGGTACGGCCCGCTCTGGTACGAGCACGGGGTCTACACGGACGGGTACAGGTACAACGGCCTGGTCATAGGCCACCACATGGGGGGCGACGCGCAGGACCTTTTCTTAAGGGCTCAGTACCACGGAGATAACGGAAAACAGATAGGCGTGGAGTACGACACAGAAAGGTCGGGTATACACGGCTCATCCGTAACCAAAAAGAAGTGGCTTGGTGTGGACGTGACATATCCCTTGAAGACGGACATCTCTGTACAGGGGAATTACGGGATGGAGGTGGTCAAGTCCGATAACTCGGAGCCGGTCAAGGGCTTTACAGTCGGGGTAAAGATGGCGTGGGAGTTCTGATCGTTGCCGTGAGCCTTAAAAAAATATTGACAACCCTGCCCTTATCTGAGAATATTATTGACTATGGTAATCTGAAACGCTTGGGGTGTCACACCGGGCGCAAAGGTACCTGGGCAGGTTTTGAAAAAAAGAATAAGGCCGTTAGTGTTACAAGACCGCGCCTGCATACTTGATAGAGTACCTCAAGTTAGTCCAGCAACCCTTCAAAAAATATAATCTTTCCTTAGCCCCCGTAGCTCAGATGGATAGAGCAACGGATTCCTAATCCGTGTGCCGGACGTTCGAATCGTCTCGGGGGCGCCATTTTTTCCTTAACATCCGTTAGCGGCAAAGTTATACATCCACCAAGAAAAACTTTCATTCGTGCGCTCGGCGGAAGGTACGCCCTTTTAAAAGCGCATCAAATGAGCTGTATAAAAGGCAAGGACCTTGCCGGCGATCCCCGCCATTTAAGGCGAGGTAATTCAATTCTGATATAATGAAAGGGATATGTGAAAACTCTTTCAGGAGGGC
Organism: Deltaproteobacteria bacterium; assembly: GCA_016219075.1. Lineage (GTDB taxonomy): Bacteria > Desulfobacterota > GWC2-55-46 > GWC2-55-46 > GWC2-55-46 > JACRCH01. The sequence continues at coordinate 59,892 of JACRCJ010000286.1, forward strand.
CCTTAAATGGCTGTCGAGGCGTATGTCTTTATCGAATGCGAGCACGCGAGGTCAAAGGAGGTCCTTGATGCCCTCGTGAAGATAGGCGGGGTCAGGGACGCAAGGATAGTGACGGGCCCTTACGACCTCATAGCGCTTGTAGCCGCGTCGAACTTCAAGGTACTGGGAGACGTGGTCATAAGCAAGATACAGTCTATCAACTATGTCAAGAGGACCCTTACGAACGTAATCATCGATTAAGCCCGTTCACAATCCACTTCAGGCCCCACACACGAACAGGGATCAGTTGCTCTACCATCTGAGAGCTATAAGACTTTAGAGCGGGGCAGGGGATTAGGTGCGAGTATGTTTGCCGGCAGGGACTTGCGGCGCTGAGTCTGGTATGGATAAGTGCGTTATGGTTTTTTGCCCGGCCGTGGTTTTTGACGCAGGCGAATGGCGCTAACCGAGGGGCCGGAAGCCTCAGTTGTAATACGCCCTTATCTGGTCCTTCAAGCCGTCAACGGTCTCGCTTATCTCCTTCAGGGCCTCTCCCTTGAGATTGAGGGACTTGAGGAAAAAGGCGTGGTCAGGGGAAATGACGGTGTATTTTGAAGTAAGGGAGTTGCCGTCGGAGACTATCAGGTCCGCCAGGTAGACCATGGGCACGAGGCATGAAAGATGCCTTTCAGCGGCCTCCATGTGCAGGCGGTATGTCTCCGGGTCGTGATGATACCTGATGGCGGCTACGCAGTCCTCCGGCAGCTTGCACTTGTCCGCGAACCACGCGCCCGCCTCCGGGTGCGCCGCGCCGAACGACTCCTCTTCGAGGACAATGAGCCCGGCCGAATCAGGGGCCGATACCTCGAGGTAATTCTTCCCGTGGACCTGGAATATTATGGGCCTGCCGATATCGTGAAGCAGCCCGGCGAGGAAGGCCGTGTCCTTGCTGATAAGGCCGGTCTTTTGCGCCAGGAGGGTCGATGTCAGCGCCACTTCGAAGGAATGCTGCCATATAGCCGCGACGTCGTTACGCCTGTCCCCGGAAATGCCCTTGAAGACCACCATCGATATGGCAAGCCCCTTGACCATCTCGAACCCGAGGACGAGTATCGCCTGCGAAATGGATGATATCTTTCTCGGGAACCCGTAGAAGACCGCGTTCGAGATACCCACTATCCTTAAGGCAAGCGCCTGGTCATGCTCTATTACGGCCTCGAGGTCGGTGACCGATGAATTGCCGCTCCCGGTTATCTCCATTATCTTTTTCAATACAGAGGGTATGGAGGATATCTTTACCAGCTCGTTTATCTTCGCTCTCAACGCCTCTTTACGGTCATCGAACATCATTTTTTCCCTAAAATCATTTTTATTTATCCGGATTTCGGCCCTGATACCTATTTATCGGTAATGGGCAATTAAACTTTACTTCTTTTTGAGCCGTAAAAACCTTGTAAAACAAACACTTTAAAATGCGTCCCTCCGGAATGCGCGGCAGGGGATAGGAACAGTTATTTTCTTATATATTTGAGCCATCCGTCTCTATTATATGGTTACAAAGTTCTCATAGTCATAGCTGAAAAATATCAATGCCGGGCCTGTAAAGGCTTGTGTTAGCAGGGCATACTGTGTTAAAAAAGGACGGGAAAACAACCCGCTTAGCCGTTTCCCTTTTTTCAAACCGATGGGCTATCTTAAATCCCGTTTCACTTTATCCATAATAATCTTTCTGCTCGTCTTGGCGGCGTCCGGATATTCGTTCATGAAAAACCGCCAGTTGGGGCACCTCGGGGGCATGACCGATGAGTGGTTCGACCTCGGGATCAACATATCCGTATTCGGCGAGTATTCGATCGGCGGCGTCGACCCGGTCGTATTCAGACCTCCGGGATACCCGTTTTTCGTGGCCGGGATAGCAGACGTCTTCGCCGGACGGCACGACCTGAGGGTGATAGACACCGACGCGAAGTGGGCGGAGTGGAGGGACTTTTCAATAAAGGCCCTGAACTCGCTCTATCTCTCGCAGTGCGTGCTCCTGGCCCTCTCGTCCGTGGCGCTCTTTCTGTGGGCATCGAGGTACTTCGGCAGGGGAGCGGCATTTTCCGGGGCGCTCCTTTTCGGGGCTAACCCGTATTCAATCGTGCTGACCGGCCTTCTCCATTACGATATCCTCCATATCTTCCTTATAGTGGTATCCACGTTTCTCCTTACCCTGTTCCTTGAAAACGATAAGAGGCCCGGGGGCAAGATGTTCCTCGCAGGCGCGGCCTGGGGCATAGCTACGCTCGTGCGCCCGGTCACGCTTACGCTGCCGGTCTTTATCCTCGCGATGCTGTTCATAAAATCAGGCTCGTTAAGGCGCGCCGCTTACATGACATCCGCTCTCGTCCTTGGGATGGCGCTGGTGGTCCTCCCGTACACGGCCAGAAACTACTCGCTGACCGGGAGGGTCATACCCGTGAACGCCCAGAGCTGGACCGCGCTGTGGGGCTCGACGGTTACGAAATTTTCGATAAACCCGAACCACTACAACTGGTACAGGGTCTACCCCGACCCGTACGAGAAGATATTCCAAAGGGCGACGGGCGAGGGGTATACATACGAGGGGCTCATAAGGAATAACATCAAGGTGGAGGACGAATTCAAAAAAAGCGCCATCGAGAACCTTAAGAAAAGCCCCGGTACCTATGTCGTCAACTGCCTCACGTCTTTCTTTACACTCAATATCCACATAAACTCGGTCTTCATAAAGGTCTTCCAGTTCATCCAAAGCCCCGATAACGGGATAGAAAAGGCCTGGTTTGTGCCCGGCGCCGCCCAGGACTTCTATCCGTCTACGGCCTCAAATGCGTTTTCTTTCCTTGTATACGCGCTTACGGGCTTAAGCCTGTTAGGTCTTTATCTCTCCCTGAAAAAAAAGGACGGCTTCTTCCTTGTGCCGGGGGCGGTCTACCTGGCCCTGACGGTTTCTCACTCGCTTACTTACTTTGACCTCATGTATTACTATATAAAGATGCCTTTCCTGTTCCTTTTCGCCTTTTACGCGGTCAACGCTCTCGGGGGATACAGGCTTAAAGGTGTCCCTATCCCGGCCCTCCTGATAATTACTCTACTGGTCTATACCTTCGCCCTCGATATAGCGGTCTTCTATTAACAGGCCGCTGAAAAAGTCCCTGAACAAATTCCGAGCAGGCTTACGGTTACGCGACACAGGGAGCCTCCTTTTCAGCCTTCCTCCTTTTTCTTCCTGCGTTTCTTGATGTCGCATAATGGATATTATGTCAAATTGCATATATTTAAGACTGCGTATAAAGGAAATACTGAAATGCTTTGTTTTGTATTGCTTTTCTCCCCTGCCGATACAGGACGCTGTCGGGGTCGCGTGAGGAAATGTTATGCTGGCTGGCTGTTCTACCCTCTTGGGTGGTTTTTCTTGTGGAGGGACTTCAGTCTTTCGTTGGTTATATGGGTGTATATCTGCGTGGTGGAGATATCGGCGTGGCCGAGCATCTCCTGGACAAGGCGCAGGTCCGCCCCGCCTTCAAGGAGATGCGTGGCGAATGAATGTCGTATTATGTGCGGTTTTATCCTCTTCCTTTCTATCCCGGCCCTGAGAGCGGCGGTCTTTATTATGACCCAGAAGTTCTGCCGTGTCATTTTGGTGCCTCGGGCCGTTACAAAAAGGTGCTTGTTAGTCCTCTTTTTAAGGATGGCCGGCCTCGACCCTTCAAGGTACAGCCTCAGCCAGTGCATCGCCGCCTCGCCGAACGGCACAAGCCGCTCCTTCGACCCCTTGCCGAATGCGGTCAAATATCCGGCCTGGAGGTTCAGGTCGTTCAGCTTAAGCCCCGTAAGCTCTGATACCCTCAGGCCCGTCGCGTATAGCACCTCTATCATGGCCCTGTCGCGCAGCCCCAGAGGCGTTTCCGTGTCCGGGGCATTCAGTAGCCTTTCGACCTCGTCTATTTTCAGGAAATCAGGGAGCCTCCTGGCGAGCCTCGGTATGTCGACATTGGAGCAAGGAGAGGACTTGACCCTGCCTTTCTTGAGCTGGTACTTGTAGAACCCCCTTATCGCTATCAGGGCCCTTGTATATGACCTTACCGCGTTGCCGCTCCGCTTGAGGTCTTCGAGGTAGCCCGTTATGTCCGCCGGGCTGGCCTGCAACAGCGGCACGCCCCTTTTGTCGAGGGCCGCGGAGAACCTTGATATGTCCCTGCCGTAGGAAAGGAGCGTATTGGTGGATAGCCCCCTTTCAACCACTATGTAGTCGAGGAACTCGCTCAGGAGGTCGCCGCTATTTTCCATCCCTGCCCGTCTTTTTCTCGGCAAGGACGCCGTGGAGGGTCTCCGCTATCTCCTTCAGCCGCTCCGTATAGAATATCTTCTGCCCGAAGATGTCCTTTACGTAGAAGATATCCGCCGCCTCGTCGCCCTTTGTCGATATCTTGGCGATATAGATATACAGGCCGAGCTTTGAAAGAGTGCTCGTGATATCGTAGAGGAGCCCGATCCTGTTCTGCGCGTGTATGTCTATTACCGTATAGGCGTCCGAGACCTCGTTGTCCGTCTGGACGTTCGGCCTTACCGGGGGCTTCGCCTTCATGTCGAGTATCGAAGGCTTCCTCTTGCCCACGAGGGCCGCCACCTTCATCCTTCCGGTTATCACGCCGGACAGGTCGTCGTCGATCTTCTTTAGTTTCATCGGGTCTGTAATTAGTTCGCCGATGGCGCTGGTGACCTGCAGTATATCGAGGACTATCCCGTTCTTCAGGGTGTTTATCTGGGCCCCGAGGATATTAACGGCGTTTGCGGCCATGACCCCGGTTATCATCGAAAAGAGGCCGTGGACGTCATGCGTGCATACGATGAACTCGGTATAATTCCTCTGGGGCTCCTGCCTTGCGGTCATTATATATGGCTTGCCGCTTAAGTCCCTCAGTATCTTTACGTGCTCGGCAATGGAATCCGCGCCCGTTGAGAGGAAGTACCTGTGCGGGAGGAGCTGGAAGTAATCCTCCACGAAAAGCCTGTCTATGCCTTCCGGCTTCAATATCCCGGCTACCCTCTCCCTTATCCTTTCAAGCTTAGCGGCCGCGTCCTCGGCCTCGAAGCTCCCGCGCTCAAGCACCGTCAGCGCCTTGAAGTAAAGCTCCTGGAACAGCGCGCCCTTCCACTGGTTCCACACGTCGGGGCCCACGGCGCGCACGTCCGCGAAGGTCAGGAGGTACAGGAGGTTAAGCCTCTCTATGTCGCCGACCTTCCTCGCGAACTCTATTATGAGGTTCTCGTCGTGGAGGTCCCTGTACTGGGCGGTGTCTGCAAGGAGGAGGTGGTTCTTGACGAGGAACTTCACGAGGTTTGAGTCGTCCTCGGAAAGGCCGAGCCTCCTGCATATCTCCGGCACCATGCGGCCGCCCTTCTCGGCGTGCCCTTTCCCGTGCGCCTTGCCGATGTCGTGGAAGAGGACCGAGAGCATGAGCATCTCAGGGTTCGGTATCTCCCCGAAGAGCGTGGAAAGAAGGGAGAAGTCGGCCTTGTATTCATTCCTGAGCCTCTCCAGCTCCCTTATGGCGAATAGCGTATGGGCGTCCACGGTGTATACGTGGTAGAGGTCGTGCTGGACCCTGCAGGTTATCTCCCCGAACTCCGGGATGTACTTTTCCAGGAATTTGAGCCTTTGCATCTCCATGAGGGTCTTGAAGACGCCTTTCCCCTTGAGTATCTTGAGGAATGACTCGGAGGCGGCCCTGGAAACCCGGAGGTCGTCCCCCGCGCTTTCAAGGTAATTGAGGATGGCGTCCTTTGTGTGCTGGCTCATCTCGACGTCAAAGGCCTGCGCGTACTCGAAGGCCCTTACGGCCACGGACGGGTCTTCTTCGAGGCCGCCGTGGGTACTCAGGGTAAGGGAGCCGCCGGTGATCGAAAAATTCCTGTCTATCCTTACCTTCTTCTTCGGCCAGAAGAATACCTTCTTCCGCCCCCTGTCCATGCTCCTCTGGAGTATCAGGTTGGAGCACCTGCTTATGTTGGCGGCGTGCCTGTAATACGTCTGCATGAAGGACTCGACCGCCAGCGCCTTCTCGGTGTTCTCGAACCCGAGTAGGCCCGCTATCCTCTCCTGATGGTCGAAGGTAAGCTGGTCGGTCTTCCTCCCGGTCTGGAAGTGGAGGTCGTTCCTCACCCATAGGAGGAAATCGAGCGAGGCGGCGAGCTCCTTCTTGTCGCGCTCGGAGATGAGCCCGAGGGAGAATGGCTCGACGGCCTTGCCGTCCTTCGCCCTTACGGCCCACATGGCGGTATGGAGGTCCCTCAACCCCCCCTCGCCTTCCTTGACGTTAGGCTCGAGTATGTAGACGGAGCCCCCGTACTTGGCGTGCCTGTTTTTGGTCTCGTCTATCTTGTCCTTTATGAAGGCGTCGGTCTTCTGCCTGTTGAAGAGGTTCTTCCTTACGCTTGAGTGGAGGGCCTCGAAAAGGCCTCTGTCCCCGAGTATGAAGCGCAGGTCGAGCACCGCCGTCATGGTCTTCAGGTCTTCTCTGGCAAGGGAAATGCACTCAGGGACGGAGCGGATGCTGAAGCCCATGTCCAGCCCCGTGTCCCAGAGTATATAGAGTACCTGCTGGGTGAGCTCCTCGACCGGTTTGGTTATTCGCTTTTTGTGAAGGAGCATGAGGTCGATATCGGAGCGGACGTTGAGCTCTCCCCTGCCGTAACCTCCGATGGCGACGAGCGCGGTCGGCTCGTCGCAGGAGACCTCCGCGGCCTTGAAGGTAAAAAGCGCCTTCAGTATCCCGTCCACAAGGGCCGTGTAGGACCTGCATACGCTCGAGCCGGGCTCACCCGCGATGTGCCTTTTGCGGAGGTCCTCCTCGGCGCGGGAAAGGCTCTCCTTTATGACCGCCGCGGCGGCCTTTGGGTCCTTACGCAAGGATTCGAGGATGAGGTTATGCATAGGCGTCTACACCGGGCCCGGGCCGTTAATGTAGCGCATAAGGCCGGTGCTTATGCCCTCTATCACCTCGCGGAGGTACTTTTCGTCCTGGAGCTTTTTTTCCTCGTTGGGGTTGCTTATGTACGAGACCTCAACGAGTATGCTCGGCATCTTGGTGCCCACGAGCACGTAGAAAGGCGCGCCCTTTACTCCGTTACTCCTGGTGTCGCCGTATTTCTCCTTGAGGCCCTTGACGAGCCTCTCCTGGACGGCCGTGGCAAGCCGGACCGAGTCGTTGGTCTTGGCTGTCCTTATCAGGTCGTTAAGGATGAACTCGAGGTCGCTTACCGAGCGGGTGGACGTGGCGTTCTCGCGCGCCGCCACCCTCTTGGCCTCCTCGTCGTTGGAGATGTTGAGGATATAGGTCTCTATGCCGGAGGCCGTCTTTTTCGGGCTCGCGTTTATGTGTATCGAGATGAAGAGGTCGGCGTCGTATTTGTTCGCAATCGCGGTACGCTCCTCAAGCGGTATGAAGACGTCAGTATCCCTCGTCATTATTATCTTCGGCCCCGAGTCATTGGCAAGCCTTTCCCTGAGCATCTTCGATAAGCGGAGCGTCACGTCCTTTTCCTTGAGCCCTCCTCTTCCTATCGCGCCGGGGTCCTTGCCGCCGTGGCCGGGGTCGATGACTATCTTTCTCACCTTCAGGCCGAGCTGCTGGGTGATGGTGATGCCCTCTTTTGCCTTCCTTATTTCGGTCTTTTTAGGCCCTTCGAGCCTCGGTATTTTTTGCGCCGCGTCTTCTGAAGCAACGGGCGGAGCGATGGATGGCGGGGGCGGAGGCGCGGGCGCAACGCCCTTGCCCGTGACGTCAACGACTATCCTGAACGGCTCGCTCAGGGGGAAGACCTTGTAGTCCTCGATAGATTCGATATCGAGGACTACCCTGACGGTATCGTTGTCGTACTGGCCCGCGCGGGCGACCTTCAAAAGGCCGTCGTTTATCGGTATCGGCTTTTTTAGCGCACCGGCGAGCTTCGCGCCCTTTATGTCGATGTAAAGGCGCCTCCACTCCATCTTGATGGAAGGGTCCTGCTTCAGTAGCCTCTGTGAGAAGACGGCCTTTTTGCTGAGCTCTATGACGACCCTCGTGTAGTTCGGGTTAGACCAATGCTTCACGTCCGACACTACGGCCTTGCCTGCGGCGCTGGATTCATTCGGGGAGAAAGCGACCAGCAAGGACGGGACGAGAAGAAGGCAGAGGAGCCTTATGGAGTAAAGGTATCGCATCAGTTTTCCAGCATCTCTTTCATCTTGTGGAGGGCGTTCAAAGCGTCAAGCGGCGTAAGGCGGTCGGTGTCTATCTTCTTTAATTCCTCGCGCACGGGGTCGCCTTCTCCCAATAGGCTCAGCTGCCTCGGGTCCGGCTCCCTCTTGGCGGCTATCCTCGGCATGCCGGCCTCATTCAGCTCGCCGGTCTCAAGGTTCTTGAGTATCTCCTGCGCCCTTGAGATTATCGCCGCGGGCATGCCCGCGAGGCGGGCCACCTGTATGCCGTAGCTCCGGGAGCCGCCGCCGGGCACGACCTTCCTCAGGAAAATGACCTTGCCGCCCCACTCCTTCACTGCCATATTATAATTTTTGACCATTTCTTTTGTCAAGGAAAGCTCGGTAAGCTCGTGGTAATGCGTGGCGAAAAGCGTTTTCGACCTGAGCTTCGGGTTGTCGTGCATGTGCTCCACGACGGCCCACGCAATGCTCAGGCCGTCGAAGGTCGAGGTGCCCCTGCCGATCTCGTCGAGTATCACAAGGCTCCTTTGGGTAGCGTTATTGAGGATATTCGCGGTCTCGTTCATCTCGACCATGAAGGTAGACTGCCCGCTTGCGATGTCGTCGGACGCGCCGACGCGCGTAAATATCCTGTCCACGGCCCCGATGACCGCCTTCCCTGCCGGGACAAAAGAGCCTATGTGCGCCATGAGGACTATAAGCGCGTTCTGCCGGAGGTACGTCGATTTGCCCGCCATGTTCGGGCCTGTGAGTATTATTATCCTCTCGCCGGACCCGAGCTTCAAGTCGTTCGCCACGAACTCCTGCGACCTGGCCTCGACCACCGGGTGCCTGCCGGCCTCGATATCGAGTATGTCGTCCTCCACCATCGAGGGCCTCGCGTACCCCCTCTCGGACGCCGCCTGCGCGAGCGAAAGCAAAGCGTCGAGCGTGGAGACCGCCTCTGCCGTCTTCTGTATTCTCGGGGCGTAGCCGGATACCCTGTCGAGTACCTCCGCGAAAAGCCCGGCCTCGAGCTCTTTAGATTTTTCCTCGGCGGTAAGGATCTTTTCTTCCCACTCCTTCAATTCCGGCGTAATGAATCGCTCGGCGTTCACAAGAGTCTGCTTCCTTATGTAATCAACGGGGACGTTTCCGAGGTTTGTCCTTGTCACCTCTATATAGTAGCCGAAGACCCTGTTGTAGCTTACCTTGAGGGAGTTTATCCCGGTCCTTTGCCTCTCGGCGGATTCGAGCCTCGCTATCCAGTCCTTCCCGCCTGAGCCGATATCCCTCAGCTCGTCAAGAGAGGCGTTGCAGCCCTTCCTTATAACCCCGCCGTCGCGTATTGTGAAGGGAGGGGCGTCTACTATCGCGTCTTCTATTATCTTTACGGCCTCCGGGACCTCGTCGATGCAAGATAACAGCGAACTCAGCATAGCCGAGCCGAATCGCCTCAACCCGTCCTTTACTGCCGGGACCCTCTGGAGGGATGATTTCAGCGCGACTAAGTCCCTCGGGTTCGCGGCGTTCAGGAAGACCTTTACCGTGAGCCTCTCGAGGTCGTACACATCGTCAAGAAGCTCCTGCAGGGACGCCCTTGCCGCGCGCTCTCCGAGAAGCTCTTCTACGGCCCCCTGCCGCTCAACTATGCGCGAGACGTCCCTCAACGGGAAGAGGAGCCATGACTTAAGGCGCCTCCCGCCCATGGCCGTCTTCGTCCTGTCGAGCAGCTCAAGCAGGGTGCCTTCTTTACCGCCGGAGGTGTTCTCTATTATCTCGAGGTTCCTTCTCGTGGAGGCGTCGAGCGCCAGGTATTCGCCCGTTGAATAGGGGACGCACTTGCTGACGTGATTGATCTCGCCTTTCTGCGTCTCTTTTATATATTGCAGGAGCGCGCCTGCCGCCCTCGTGCCCTCTATCATGCCCTTGCACCCGAAACCGTCGAGCGAGCTTACGCCGAAGTGTGCGTTCAGCCGCTCAAGCGCCGGGCGGTAATCGAAGGCGTATTTGCCCGGCACGGTTATCTTTTTTACGGAAGCGCCGGGGAAAAAATCCGTCAAGGGCTCTTCGAGAAGCAGCTCCTGCGGCCTTATCCTCTTTATCTCGTCGTTTAACGGGCCCGCTCCGTCGAACTCAGCCATCATGAACTCGCCGGTCGATACGTCCATGTAGGAAAAGCCGCATTGTTTAGGGCTTATTGACGCGGCGGCTATGAAGTTGTTGGACTTCGGGTCGAGTATCTCGTCTTCGAGCGCGACACCGGGAGTGATGACCTTCACGACGGCCCTCTCGACAAGGCCTTTGGACTCCCTGGGGTCCGTCACCTGCTCGCATACCGCCACCTTATGCCCATCTTTAACGAGCCTTGCTATGTAGGACGAGGCGGCGTGGTAAGGCACCCCGCACATCGGGATGTCTTTGTCTTTGTCCCTCGACGTGAGGGCGATGCCAAGGACTTTCGCGGCGCACCTGGCGTCCTCGAAGAACATCTCGTAGAAGTCCCCCATCCTGAAAAAGATGATGGCGTCGCTGTTTTGGGACTTTATCTCGAGGTACTGCCGCATGGCAGGGGTAAGGGGCTTCATATAACCGCCATAGGATATCAGACTATCCAGTTCTGCTGCTCGAAGTCTTCCGTCGGGACCTGGAATATGAGGAAGCCCTTAACCGGCCACCTCTCGACGCCTCTTTCGTTGCCGTCGATATTTATGAAGAGCCTTATTTCATTCCCCTTTAAGGCGCCGAGGGTGTCGAGCCCGACGCCTAACTCGACCACGGCGTCGGACGCTATCTCCTTGACAGCGCCCGCCTCGACCCATTTATTGTCCTGCTTCACGGAGAGCGCGGCCTTCGCCTCCCTGCCTTTTATCGCGGCCGTTATCTTTACCGGCTTCGGGTGGAGGAAGTTTATGGTGAAGCTCCACTCTCCCTCGAAGGGCGCGAGGTCCTCGAGGTAGTCGAACCTGAAAAATAGCGTGTCCTTCGAGAACCCGTACGAGATGCCTTCTATAACGCCGTTGCCCTGCAGCTCCCTGTGCATGGCGCTCCCGAAGTAATGGCGCTCCAGCCTCCCGGCGGAGAGCCATTCGAAATAGTTTGAGACAAGCCCGTCTATATTGGGCTTGATGAAGGCCGAAGGGGCCACCGGCGGCACATAGCCCTTCACCTCTGAGGATATCGGTATCTCAAGGTAGTCCGGCGGCTCCATCTCGATGAGCGAGTAGACCCTCTTAATGTGTTTCCTGAAGAGCGAATCGAAGTGCTCGTCGCTTAAGGAAGTATGCTCCTCGCCGTACCACCAGAACCAGTCGCTCCCCTCGGCCGCGTAGACCTCTTCCCAGGCTTCCGCGATGGCGTCTTTCTTCTCCTTGCGCTCCGCGGGCTTCAACGACTCTTCGTATTTGACAAGCGCGGAGCGCGCCTCGGCTATGTAGTCCCAGGCCGTGTTGTCCTCGACATGGCCTATCCATATCTTGAAGTTATGGCTTATCCAGGAGCCCGGGTAGAGCCAGTTGAGCGGCTCCCTGAACTCGGTTTCCTTCAGGTGCTCGCTCATCGTGACGCAGCGCAGCTTCCTGTGGCCGGACAGTTTCGAGTACAGGGCCGAAAGGAAGTCCCTGCCGTCGTTCCTGAAGTGCTCCCACGCGTTCTCGCCGTCGAGTATTATGCTCACCACGTGCTTTTCGGGCTCTTCGAGCATGTCATGGATGTGGACGAGCCTCGATACCATGTCGTTTGCCGCGGCCTCCGGGTCCATCTTCGCGTAGTCGAACCCGATAAGGTCGGAGAGCACGTGGTCCCTGAAAAATATAGAGACCTTCCGCATGTCAGCCCCTATTGCGTAGGGCTTATACAGGAACGGGTCGTAACAGTTGCCGTGCGTGTCCCTCCTTATGGGCCTCTTAAGGGAATTCGATAGTATCTCCTCGTCCGAGGCCATCCACCGTATGCCCGCCTCCGCCGCTATCGGCAGCACCTCCATGCTCACCGAGCCCTCGGAGGGCCAGATGCCCTCGGGCTTTTTCCCGAAGGTCTCTTCGTAAAGGGCTATCCCCTTCTCAAGCTGCGTCCGCGCGTCCTCGGGGTGCATGAACCTTTCGCGCGGGAGCGTAAGCCCGGGCATCGCCTCTTTCGCGGAGAAGCTGTCGCAAAGGAGCGGCATTATCGGGTGGTAGTACGGGGTAGTGGATACCTCTATTATGCCCCTGTCCATCATCTCCCTGTACTTCGGCAACACTGTCCCTACTATCTCTATCTGCTTGTCGAGGAGCTTGAGCTTCTCCGTCTCGGTGAACCTCCCGCCCTTTGAATACAGGGCCGAGAGGAACGGGTCCTTTGCCCTGATGACCGGGTCTATCCAGACGAGGTTGAAAAGGACCTGCAGGTCGAGGTAGTCCTCCTCGGTGAAATACCTGAGCACGTGCTGTATCTCGTCCTTCGAGCTCGACACCCCGCGTTTCTTAAGGAGCTCCCAGTACCTCGGCAGCGGCTTTACCATCCAGTCCCAGTTGGCCTGGAAGAAGTACTGGATCATGAACTCCTTGTCGTCCCTTGTCAGGAGCGAGGCCGGCTTTTTGCTGAGCTTCCTGTATTTGTCGAGGGCCTTGCCGGAGGCGTATTCGTTAAGCTGCTCCATGAGGCACGGCACCAGGTTGAAGGTCTGGTGGACTTCCGGGAACTCGTCGAGTATCGCGGCCATGTCGTAGTAGTCCTTGGTAGCGTGGAGGAGCACCCACGGGAGCGTGTATTCGCCCGTTGAAGGGTCCTTGTATAGAGGCTGGTGCATGTGCCAGAGGAAGGCTATGTTGAGTCTTTTGTCCATGGTGAATATGCATGGCTATCGCTTCCCACGCGGTGATTGCGCGGGGAAGCCGCCGGATAAAATGTGAAGCCGCCTTTCATCCCGGCTCCCCCCTTTCCGCTGGAGAACGAGCCTATTTTGTTTTGAAGACCGTAAGGAGCCCCTTGTCCGTAAGGAGCGCTACCCCCGCGTCCCCTGCCGAGGCGTTCGCGGTAACGGAGGAGCCTACGCCCTTTTCCCAGAGGGTACCGCCGTCCTTGAGGCTCAATGCCTGTATGCGCCCCTTTGTCCTCGATAGGAAATCCCACCCGAAGGGCTTTATCGTCCGTTTCGAGACCACGAAAAGCGCGTCCCCGGCCGCGAAAACGCTCGTTAAGGGGCTGTACTTCACATCGCTTTTCCAGAGCACGGCCCCGGTGAGCCTGTCTATCATGGCCACCTGGCTCTCTCCGGCTATCACAAGACGGTTCCTGTCAAGGGCTATGAAGTCGTAAGCCTTTATTATATTGTATATCCCTTTTACCTCGCCCGTATCTTCCGAGAGCGCCTCGACCGCGTTGTTGTCGTCTATGGCGTAAACCGCGCCCCCGGCTACGAGCGGGGTCCTTCTGGTCTGCCGGGCGTTGTCGAACCTCTTGACCAATTTCTTAGACCACGCCTCCTTGCCAGTATCCGCGGAAAGGCTTACGAGCGTCCCGTCGGAGAAAAAGACGTAAAGCCTCCCGTTAGACCAGGCGGGTGAGGCGTATATCCTCGGGGTCACGGTCTGCAAGGTGCCCCTGTTGTAGCTCCAGGCCTTCTCGCCGGTCTTCGCGTCCAGGGCGTAGACCCTGTCGTCCGACGAAGAGAAGTAGACCCTGCCGCCGGTCACTACCGGGGAAGAGAGTATCTCGGAGCGCGCCGTGAACCGCCAGGCCTCCTTGCCGTTCGCCCTGTCGAGGCACCTCAAGACCCCGTCCGACGAGCCGAAATATACGGACTGGCCTTCCACGGTAGCTGTTGCCTCGACCGGGTAGCCGGAGTCGAACTTCCAAAGGGTTTTGCCGGAATCGAAATCGACTGTATAGAACTCCTCGTTGGTGGAGCCGGCGTAGAGCACCCCGTTCGAGATCACCGGTGAGGAGAGCTGCTCTTTCGGGTACGCCTTGAAGAGGTTGAAGGCCGAGACGTTCCTGTCCCACGCTATCGCAAGGGGGAGCGTCAGGTTTTCTCCGGTCATGTTCGCGCGCTGGTATCCGTTCAGGTAGGTCGGCCAGTCCTTATGGACCACGGCCTTTGGCGCCGCGCAGCCGGACAGGATAAACAGAACGGCTGCCGCCTTAATAAGCCTTTTTGAGAAGTTCCCTGGCATTCTCTCTGATTCTCCTTATGTCGGCGTTGTCAAGCCCGGCGCCGAGCGCTATCTTATCCGCCTTTTCATCGGTAATGAGATCGCCGGGCGAGTGCGAGTCCGTATTTACCACCATGCGTACCCCGAACTCCTTGCACATCCGAGCCACGTGGCCGTTCGAGGCGTTGTGCCCTCCCCTGCTCGTTATCTCGAAGCGGACGGATTTTTTTACCGCGGCCCTGCACTCTTCCTCGGTAACGAGCCCCGGGTGGGCGAGTATGTCAACGCCCGCTTTTATGTAGGCCATGTTCGTACCGGCCTCCACGGGCTCGGCCAGGGTCTCGCCGTGGCCGATGACGATGCGCGCGCCGAGGGCGCGCGCATTCTTTACCATGAGAGGTATACGCCGCGGGGGTATGTGCGTAAGCTCAACGCCGGGGATGAGCCTGAAGCCCTTGTCCCTGTTTACGAGAGCGCTGACCTTTATTATCTGCTTCAAGACCTGCTCTATGTTGGACTCATCGGCGTGGTCTGTTATGGCCATGGCCGTGTACCCCATGACGCGGGCCCTCCTCACCAGCTCCGAGGGTATGAGGGCGCCGTCGCTAAGAAGGCTGTGAGTGTGGAAGTCTATCATCGTGGTCTCTTTCTTGAGGGTTTATGCGGCGACATAATCGTCTTTTATGAGCTTGCTGAAAAGCCCGTAGAAGACCTCGGCCGCTACCGAGTCTTTGGCGTTGAGCCTGAATACCGGCTCATCGGGCTTTAGGCTCAGTTCATTCCTGAAGCCCGCCTCGCCCCCGGCGGGTGTGTCGCCCCCGGCGTATACGTGCATGGCCGGGACCCGTCTCTTCAGGAGTATCTCCCGCTTGGCGGCCGAGAGGTCTTTTAACGCGTTCGCCCCGCCGTCGTCCCAGAGGACTATGAGGCCGATGAGGTTCGTGGAAAAGGCCTTCCATATCGGCCCCATGTGCTTCGCCTCGGGTATCGAGAAGAGCAATAGCTCCATCCCTCCGTAGAGCTTTAGCTTGGCGACCGTGCCGAGGGGGCTCTCCTTCGCTATGTGGGCGAAGGACGAAGAGCCGCCCGACGAAAATCCGGGGATACGCCCGCAGCTCTCGATGAAACGGTTTACGGCGCTGCCGGAAGTCGAGAGGATGAATATCTTCCCGTAGTTGAGGTTGAATATGTCCGAGAACCTGCTTATTATCTTCTCCCTTATGCTTATCATCTGGTCGTGCGTCAGGAACTCCTGCCTCTGCCCGGCCCCGGCCCTGACTTCTTTTTCTTCGAGTATCCCCCGCCCTATCATGCTCGACAGGGTCTTGTAGACCTCGTAGTCCGGGTGAGTGCAGTGCTCGACGAGGTCCTCTACCCTCGGGTACGCGGCTGAGAGCTGTATTATCTCGTAGATTATGGGCTGTAGATTCTTGGGCAGGCTCCCGGAGCCCAGCTTCGCCTTGACGAGGGTGTCGCTGCGCGGGAACTGGTCCATGTTTTTCTTGAACTCGTCCATCTGCCTCATCCCCTCCATGAGGAGGTTCCCGGCGGCGCCCTTGATCTTCTTCTGCGCGGTCACGGCCCCGGGGATGAACTCGAACTTCCCGTCGGCCCACTGGAGGAGCCTGAACAGGGCCTTCTCCTTCTCCACGCCTGCGGTGGACGCGTTGTATATCTGTCCGTCCTTCAAGTAGATGCTCCCTGACCTGTCGTTAGCGGCAAGCCTGAGCTCGCCCTCTTTCCTGTTGAGGTGGAGGAACTGGAGGATGTCCGCGAGCGACATGTGCGAGAGCTTCCCCTCGATCTCCTTTGTCGAGAGCGCGCCGCCGCCTTTCGTTGAGAGCGTCTGCCTTATCCTGCCGTAAAGCTCCTCGAGCTTGACCGGCTTCATGAGGAATATGTCTACCCCTGCCTTGAACCCCTTTATGTCAGTGACGGCGTCCGAGA
This sequence comes from Deltaproteobacteria bacterium, assembly GCA_016219075.1. GTDB lineage: Bacteria > Desulfobacterota > GWC2-55-46 > GWC2-55-46 > GWC2-55-46 > JACRCH01. Next base: position 76,155 of record JACRCJ010000286.1, read on the forward strand.
CGAACAGGAACGGCACTGACGAGGTGTGCGGGTTGTTCCGTAATATCTGGAAGACCTTCTCGCCGCCAATTACAGGCAGGTCTATCTCCGCTATTATGAGGGAAGGCACGTCCCTTACCGCGAGTTCGAGGGCGTGCGCCCCGTCCCTCACAGGCTTGACGTCAAAGCCGAGCCCGGAGAGATACGCCGAGAACGCCTTTATGTCCTCGCTCCCTTTGAGCGCAAGGAGGATGCTGTTCTTCGCCATTATCCGAAATTTTCCTGAAGGGAGTATTCGCCCTGGAACTTGGAGATAAGGCCTTCGACAAGGACCGGGTCCGCGGTATGGAAGCAGGAGAATGTCGCCCCCCAGTTCTCCTTGCACACAAGGGCGTAGCCCGAGTCCTCGTTGAGGAAAAATGTGAAGAGGAACTCCTTGAGCCTCGGGTCGTCGAGCGGAATGGGCGTCGCGCTCTTCACCTCCGATAGATTCCCGTCCGGCTCGCCCACCAGGAAGACCCTTGTCGCCAGCGCCCCGGCCGAGTTGAGGGCCTTCAGCACGGGGAGCGAAGAGATCGACTTCGACGCGTAATAGAGCACCCCCCTTTTCTGCGGCGCCCTCATGACCTCGTTCAACACAAGCTCGTTTATCCCGTCTATGAAAAATTCCGTAAGGTCCTGTCCGGAGCCCGCCTCAAAGCTCGAGTTGTCGAAGCCCGAGTAAGGCCTGCCCGAAAGCTCGCCGATTATCTCCCAGAAGAGCCTGTCTTTAAGCCCCTGCCGCTCCCATACCGACTCCTTCCTCTCCCTGGCCCTCTTCGCGGCCGTGCTCAGGAGCTCCCCGAAGCCCTTGCCGTCCCTCGGGAAGGTCGCCTGGGTTATGACCGCCGAAAGCCTCCCCTTGCGTGCTATCTGCCCGGCCGCCTTCGTAAGCTTCCTTACGGCGATAAGCGAGCCGAAGTAGTCGGTCTCCGGGAGTATCACGACGAGCTCCCTGTCGCACGCCATGCCGGCCACGTCGCAGTTCCTGACGGAATCGGTCACCACCTTCGCAAGCGCCTTAATGGACTCCAGGTGCGCGCCCTCGGACGGGTCAACGTCCCCGTGGCCGTCTACCGTTATAAGTACGACGGAGAAACAGGTATTGTACCTCGTTGAGCGCAGGGCCTCGATCTTGCCGTATTCGTTTATGAAGTATGCGTCGTAGAACCTGCCCGGCAAACCCCTGGCGAAGGCCGTTTTCCTGTCGATGTCCAAGCTCCAAGCTCCAGATAAACGCAAGACCCGCGCTTTTTCTACATCTTGTATTTGCCGAACTCGCCGGGTGAGATGTCTTCAAGGCTGTCGAGGAAGTCCTTGCCTGATTTTTTCCCCTCCCCGCGCATGTCTATGCTCTTGGACTTCTCCAATACGCTGGAATCGACGAATATGTTCGAGTTCATCCTGAGCGCCAGGGCTATCGCGTCGCTCGGCCTTGCGTCGAGGGTGAAATCACTGCCGTCCTTGCCCGTCATGTGGATGGTAGCGTAATATACGTTGTCCTTGAGGTCGTTTACCTCTATCTTGTTGACCGTGACGCTCAGGTTCTTCAATATTTCCTTCAGGAGGTCGTGCGTCATGGGTCTCGAGAACCGGACCTTTTCAAGCTCGGAGGCTATGGCGCTCGCCTCCAGCACGCCTATCCAGACCGGCAGGGCGTTCTTCTCATCGTGGTCCTTCAATATCACTATGGGCACGTTAGTGAACGGGTCGATCGTGAGCCCGAAGACCTTCATCTTCAAAAACATGATGCTGCTCCTTTTTTTGTGCTGCGTTTTACGCCTTTAATCTCTCTGCAACCATCCCGCGTAGAGAATTGGGGAACGCATGGGTTATGCTTACGTCGATCAAACAGCCGGCCTCGGTCCGTTCTCCTTCGGGGGCCGGGAAATTGACTACCCTCCCGCAGGAGGTCCTCCCCGAAAGCTCTTCCACGTCCGTCTTGCTTGCGCCCTCCACGACCACCTCGATGGTGGAGCCTTCAAGCCTCCTGTTCCTCTCAAGGGATATCTCCCTTTGCGCCGCCATCAATATCCGCAGCCTTTCGGACTTCACCTCGAAAGGGACCTGCTCCTTGAAGGACGCGGCCTTTGTGCCGGGACGCGGCGAGTACATGAATGAGAAGATACTGTCGAACCTCACCCTGTCCAGAAGGGCCATCGTATCGTCGAAATCGGCCCCGGTCTCTCCGGGAAAACCGACGATCATGTCGGTCGTTATCGCCATGCCGGGGTACAAGGACCTCAAAAGCGATACCCTGGAGAAGTACTCATCCACGGTGTAGCCCCTGCCCATCTTCCTTAATACGCCGTCCGAGCCCGACTGGACCGGCAGGTGTATGTGCCTGCAGAGCTTCGGCTCGTCCCTGAAAAGGTATATCAGCTCTTCAGAGATGTCCTTGGGATGGGAAGTTATGAACTTTATCCTCTCTATCCCCTCCACCCCGGCAACCATCCTCAAAAGGCAGGGGAATGATACGTCCCCGCCGTTGTTCCCGTATGAGTTGACGTTCTGCCCGAGCAGGGTGACTTCCTTGACGCCCTCGTCAGAAAGCCTCTTTACCTCTTCGACTACCTCGGCGCTGCCCCTGCTCACCTCCCTGCCCCTCGTGTAAGGCACTATGCAGTAGGCGCAGAAGTTGTCGCACCCCCTCATTATGCTCACGAAGGCCCTGTGCTTCGTAGAAGGGAGGGTAAAACCGTATTCGTCCGCGCCAATCTCCGCGCTTTGCTCTACGGCTACGGGCCTTTTTTTCAGGGAGGCCTCGTCGAGCAGGTCCTTCAGCCTGTGTATGTTATGCGGGCCGAAGACTATGTCCAGGTAGGGCGCCCTCTTCAAGAGCTTTGCGCCCTGCTGCTGGGCAACGCACCCGGATACGCCTATTATAAGCCCCGGGTTCCAGCTCTTGAGTTCTTTAAACCTGCCGAGCGCGGAGTAGACCTTCTGCTCGGCCTTGTCCCTGATGCTACAGGTGTTTATTATGATGAGGTCGGCCTTGCCGGGCTCGTAGGTGCGCGAGTACCGTATGTCCTTCAGGAACCCGAGTATCCTGTCGGAGTCGTTCTCGTTCATCTGGCAGCCGAAGGTCTCGAGGAAGACCTTCTTATCTCCGCTTAAAGCCTCTTGCATGACTCACCTTGAACACGCACAGCGAGCGCATTCCCCGCTGTTTGCGGCGGGGTTTAGCGAGCGAATCGAATTTTTTTCCTTTTGTGTCGAAGATTCCCCGCAGCTTGCTGCGGGGAGATTCAAAGCAACCAGTACATTTTAAGGTCAATGAACGCTTTTAGTCAAGAGAGTTCTGGAGGTATGGGGGCTTAAGACTTTGTTTTTAAAAGTATTTTTAACAGGCTGCTGAAAAAGCCCTGTTCTACCGTGTCGTCTCTGTTAAACCTGCCCCCTGGCCTTTGCCAGGAGCTCGTCTTTTTCAGGCTTGACTGTCCACGGGTTACGGATGCCGAACTTCTTCTCCATGGTCTTTGCCGCTGAGAGAGCCTCTTTTTTCGTGGAATAGAAGCCGACCCTCACCCTGTGCCATTTGACGCCTTTTTTCGTAAAGTCCGTGATATACGCGTCGTAACCGGCCTTTTTGAGCTTTCCGGCGAGTGCCTGCGCCGAACGCATGTCAGGGAAAGACGCGAGGTTCAATGCCCAGGGCTTTGACAGGGTCTTTTTCTCTATTTTCTTTGCATCTGCCTTGGCCGGGGCCTTTTTCGCCGCCGCCTTTTCGCCGGACGGAGCCTTCTGGGCGGTCTTTTTCTCCTTGTTGTCCTGAAGGTCTATCTTTATCGCAGGCTTTGCGGGGGCCTCGGCAACCACCTTTTTCTCCGGCTTTTTCTGCTCAAGGACAACGGGGGCCGGGGCCGGCCTCGACGCCGGCGTTGCCGCCTCTTGCGCGGGCTGTATCTCCGTCGCGGCTGAGCCCTCGGCAGGGGCTGCCGCGTCCTTGAGCTCTATCTTAACCCTCTTCGATATTACCTCCGAATCCCCTTTATCTTTTTTCTTCCCGCACGCCGGGACAAGCGCGAGCAGTAATATGAGCGTAAGGCAATGGAACTTCCTCGGCATAACCCTCAATTCATGACCTCCGTATTGTTAACAGGCTTTACTATCCTCGGCGTTATGAAGACAAGGAGCTCCTCGTGGGTGGAGTCCCTCGCGTCAGACCTGAAAAAACTCCCAAGCACGGGCACACCGGAAAGGAACGGGACCGAGCCTTTCTGGTCCGAGGCGGTAGTCTTGTAGAGCCCGCCTATCACGACCGTATCCCCGTCCCTCACGAGCACGAACGTGGAGGCGCTCTTCTCGGACACCCCGGGGATGCCGTCTACCGTCCTTGTAAAATCAGGGTCGCTCTTATTGGTGTTTATGTTCAATACGATGAACCCGTCCGCGTTTATCTGCGGGGTTACCGTAAGGTCTATCCCCGTCTTTATCTGCTCGAGCCCGCCCAGGCCCGTCGTGGTCGTTGTGGCGGCGTTGGCGCCCGTCACGATGGCCTGTGTCAATTTGACCCTGAAGGTAAGGCCGCTATGGATGGTGGCTGGCCTGTTGTTGAGCGTCGATATCTTCGGCCTCGATACGATCTTCAGCTCGCCGCGCGTCTCAGCGGCTGAAAGCTCTATGTCGAGGAAGACCTTCTTCGATAAATTGCCGAGTATGAGCCCGAGCCCCGAGGTCGGGGACGAGGCCGGGAGGTTTACCGCGAAGTTCCTGTCCCCGGAGGACTTGGGAAGGAGCGCGCTGCCGCCCAGGAAGTCCCTGCCCGATGAGTATGTAGCGCCCCACTGGATGCCCAATTGCCTCGTGAAGGTGCTGTTCGCCTCCACAATGCGGGCCTCTATCTCGACCTGCGGCGTCTGGGTGTCCACTGCCGTCAAAAGGCTTTTCGCCATTTCAAGGTTCCTTGGCAGGTCCCTCAACACGACCGAATTGGTCCTCATATCGGCGAAGGCGGCGCCTTCGGGGCTCAGGGTGCCTTTAAGCTGCTGTATCGCGCTGCCGGGGTCCGCGTAGTTGAGCCTTACTATCTCTACGCGCATCTCCTCTGACAGGTCGACCTTTTTCCCTACCCAGAAGACGTTATTCTGTATGGTGTATGTAAGCCCCTGGGCCTTTATTATCATCTCGAGGGCCCGCCTGAAAGGCACTTCCCTGAAGCTTACGCTGACCTTGCCGGCGACCCCTTCCCCGAGGATTATATTGAGGCCGCTTTGCCGGGCGAGCGCCCTTAGGACGTCGGAGACTTCAGCGTCCCTAACCTCGATGGAAAAAAGCCTTTCCTCATCCCCGGCAACGCCTTCCGATGGCTGGCCGAAGGCGGCCGGAGGCGCTAAAAAAAACAATAAAAACAGAAAGATACGCCCAGTTTTACCTGCCAGCATTGTGTAGCTCCGGGACATCCGCCATCTGGATTTTCACCTGGCCGTTTTCACCCTGAAGTATAACATGAGTCCTGCCTATATCAATAACTTTTTGTCCCTTTACAACGCCTCCGATGTAGACGATCCTGTCGTTTATTATGGCCGAGGGGTTCCGCGGGTTGTAGAATATCGCTGTAAGTCTCAGGTCCGGGGGCGCTCCAGTGACTTTCAAGGCCGGCACGAACGGGTCTTTGCCCCACGCAAGGGGCAGGGACCTGGTGGGCGGGAGCTTGCCCGCGTAGGAGAGCGACTCCCCTTTCGAGGTGTTCGTGATGAAAAGGAGGCAAAACGCCGCTGCGAGCGCGTATGCTGAAATGGATTTTCCGTCTCTTTTAACGTCCATAGTTCATCATGTAGGCGCTTAAATAGACCTGGGCCCTCAGCACGGCGGACGAGTCGTCCTTCGGCTCCACCATGAAGTTATCGACTATCATGAGCCTCGGCATCTTCTCGACCCTTTCGAGATAGTCCCCGAACGGGATGAACCGCGCCTCCATCGTTATCTGGAACGGCAGCCTTGAAAGCTCCCCCCTGTCCTCCGGAGCTAAGGGCTTTATCGATACTATCCTGATCCCGGCGCCCGGAGTGCCGGAGAACTCGGCGAGGAGCCTCGATACCTGCTTGTCCGAAGGGAGCCTTTCTTTAAGATTTTTAAGCCTGTCTTCAAGGAGCTTTAGGCTAACCGAGGCCTCAGCCGCCGTCTTTTCAAGGTTAGCGGAAGCGCGCGCCTCAGCCTCCGTCTTCCCCAACTCGGCGCGGGCGCCCTCTATCCGTCCGTCGAGGGCGCTTATCTCCCTTGCGTTTCTCATGTAGCCGAACCTGTAGAAGACGACGGAAAAGACGAAAAGTCCGAGCAGGGCTATAAGCTCGCCCTTGAAAACCTTCAATCTGGAGAGGTCCAGGTCATGGAGTGCCTTCAGGACGTCACCATTCATACATCACCTCGTCCGTCTTCCTTAAAGACGCGCTCAGCTCGAAGTCGTAGACCGTCTCCGAACCGAAGTCCCTCCTCTGGGTATAGGAGAGCGCGACGTTGTCGAAGTAACCCGAGTTCTCCAGCGTAAAGATAAAGTCCGCAACCGCCCTGTTGGAGAGCGCGCTGCCAAGTATCCGGAGCTTCTTGGACCCGGCCGAATCGGAAGTGGAGAGATTTTTGAGCCACAGCCCCTGCGGCACGTCATGGCTCAGTTTTTTAAGCACATTGGACCACGAGATGCGCTTGTCGGCGAGGTCGGCCGTTACATTGAGGCGTTTTTTAAGCTCGGTTTCGGCCTGTTGCGCGTCCCTTATCCTTCTCGAAAGCTCCGTATAGATCGCCCCTTTGCCCGCGAATGACTCTTTTCCCTTCTGCAGGGCCGCCTCTTCGGCCCTTTTTTGCGTTATTACCGTGTGCTGCCTGAAATAGACGAGGCCGGGGACGGCAAGGTAGGCGGCCGCGGCCAGGATGAACGTCCTCTTCCAGCGTTTGAGCCTCCATCCGTCCTTTATCTCATCGGGTATGAGGTTTATGCCTTTTATCATCGGGGCCCCTTTGCCGCAAGCCCGGCGGCTATGCTCAGGCACGGGGCTATCGCTCCGAGGGCCTGCCTGTCGATGCCTTTGGGTATCTTTATCTTCCTCAACGGGTCATCCGGGTACGACTGTATGCCGGTGAGGGTCGTGATAAGCCCGTCTATGCCAATCAACCGGGCGGTCCCGCCGGACAGGAAGAGCTTGCTCACGCCGCCCTCCCTGAACTGGGCCTGGTAGTAGTCGATAGACCTGTGCAGCTCGGTAGAGAGCCTCTCCAGCGGCGCGGTCATCGCCTTCAAGGCGGCCTTATCGCCCGTTAGGCCGCTGCTCACCTTCATATACTCTGCTTCGGTGTGATCTATATTGAGGGCCTGCGCCAGCGACCTCGTGATGTCCCCGCCGCCTACGGATATCTCCCGGACGAACGAGAGGGTCTTGTCCTTTAATATCGCGAAAGTGCTCTTCGTCTCTCCGACGTCGAGCATCCCGTAATTGACTCCGGGCTCCCATTCGTTATTGAGGTCAAAGGCCGAAAGGAGCGCCGTTGGCGCGGCATCGAGCGCCCTTAAGTCAACTCCGGCCTCCTTGAAAAGCCTCATCTCGGACTCTATCTCGTTCTTCATGGCGGCAAAGGCTATTATCGAAAGGGTCTTGTCCTTGCCCCGGCCCGCGAGCACGTAATCGGATACGAGGTCGTCCGGCGCTATAGATAACTCCTTCCTTACCTCCCATTTGACCGCCTCCTTAAGGTCCTTCTCCGGCATCTCCGGCAGATGGAGGTGCTTGAATATGAGCGAATGGCCCGTGAACAGGGCCGCCACGCGCCGCCCGGCGGCCCTCTGCGACCTGATCATCTCCGATAGAAAGCCCGGCTCCACGGGCTTTGCCTGGCCGCGCTCCGAAGGGAGCTTGAAGCAGGCAGCGGCCTTGAGGCTGTACGCGCCGGGGCGGCCGCCGAAGGCGACGAGCTTGACGGAGTAAGAGCCTATGTCGATTCCGGTAAGGTTTTTTGATAGCCATAGCATATTTATTTCACGTCCCTGAAAGTTAGAAGCCTCAAGCTTGCGGCCTTCTTTCTTATCTCATTTTCCATCGACATGCCGGGGCCGAGCTTCAAGTACCTCTCGTAGTGGCTTACGGCCTCGTCGTAATTTTCCATGCGCTCGAATGCTATGGCCAGGTTGAGGTGCGCGTGGGCGTAGCCGGGGCTGAGCCCTATGGCCCTTTTAAGCATCTCAACGGCCCTTTTATGCTCTCCTTCTTTATCGAGCAAAGCCCCATAGTTGTTAAGCGCCTCAGGGTAATCCGGCTTGAGCTCCAGCGCGCGAATGAACGAGGCGCGTGCGTCGTCTTCCCTGCCCTCTCCCATTAAGGCAAGGCCGAGGTTGTTGTAAAGGACGCTGTCGGACGGCTCGATGGAAAGCCCTTTCCTGAAGTCTTCCTTCGCCTCGCTGAACTGAAGGAGCCTGTAATGGCGCACCCCGCTTTCGTTATATTCCCGGGCGGTCATTACTTTGACTTGCATTGGCGCGAGGACCGTTTTCTTTGCCCCCGCCTCAACATGAACGCCCCTGCCCTTTATCGAGCGCGAGTAATAGGCGCCCATGACGATAGACGCGATAGAGGCGGCCAGGAGCGGCAATACGGCCTTCTTCCTCCACGCCTTGAGACTCGGCAAGGACGGGCTTGGGGCCGTGTAAACATCCATTGCCGATTCGAGCTTTTTAAGTGCGTCGTGAAGGAGGCTCATGGCAGAAAACCTCCCGCAAGGCTTAATGTAGTCCTCAACAGGGCGGGCCCCAGAAAAATCCCCGCTATGAGGGCTATCAGGAACGCCGACAGCGCTATATGGGGCCTATAGCGCCCTATCCCACGCTCCCCTCCGGCCTGAGCCCTTTGAGTGATGAAGCCGTCCCTTTCAAGCTCTTCAACTGCCCTATTCGCCTCTTGCCCGAGGACCTCCCTTTTGCCCGCTATGAAGGCCGCCGTAAGGGCCCTGTCGCAGACGATGTTTATGGCGCGCGGGATCCCGCGGCTTGCCCTGAATACCACGGCGAGGGCCTCTTCAGCGAACCTTACGCTATGTCTGCCTCCGGCTATGGCGAGCCTGGTCTGTATGTATGCCTTCGTCTCCGCGAGGTCAAGCGGGCTTAAGTTGCATCTTATGGCTATCCTCTGGTTCAATTGACGCAGCTCATGGAGCGAGAGCATCTTTTTAAGTTCGGGTTGACCGACGAGCAGTAACTGTATGAGCTTATGCTTGTCGGTCTCGATGTTGGAGAGCAGGCGCACCATCTCAAGCGCCCCGGGTGTCATGTTTTGCGCCTCGTCTATTATCACAGCGGCGTTCACGCCCGCGGAAGCCCGCTTGAGGAGAAACCCGTTCAGGGCGTCGAGGTGCGCCTTTATCGAACCCCCTTTCGCGCCGAGACCGAAGTCCCCTGTTATGTTCTCAAGGAGCTCCTTGCCGGACAGTACCGGGTTCAATATAAGGGCGGTCTCCGTATTTTTGGGGAGCTTTTCGAGCAGGGCCCTGCAGAGCGTGGTCTTCCCTGTGCCGACCTCGCCGGTGAGGAGTATAAAGCCCTTCCTCTCCTTTATCCCGAAAAGCAGGAGGTCGATGGCTTCACGGTGGCTCTTGCTCAAATACAGGAACTTCGGGTCCGGGGTGATGTGAAATGGGTTTTCTTTGAGATAAAAGAATTTTTCGTACATTTGAAGACCCTCAGCCCTTTCCGGATAGATGTCAATCAGGACATTTTTCAACGCATCTCGTGCCATTCGATGACGCTTACCGCGCCGCAGTCACCGCTGACGGTGATGTTGTCGGTAACGGCCCTGTACTGGTCGTTCGTCCCGCCGTCCGTAAAGAAGACGCCGCTCTCAGGCGGCGGCGTTGAGTTAGCCGCGGGCATGAACGTACCCTCAAGGAAACTTGAAGAGACCTTTACGCCGCCGCCTCCCCCGGCGCTGGTCGGGGAGCCGAAGGTAAGAGTACGGGTCGAAGAGGAAGAGACGGTGACAGGGGAATCGAGGTACGCCTTGTATACGGCTCCGCCCCCGGCAGAGGAGTCGTTGAATGAAAAATAGCTCGACGTTGTAAGGCTCATCGGGACCGAGGCGCTTATGTCCCTTACGGAGACCGTAAACGAATATGAGCCCCCGCAGACTGCCGCAGCCGGAGACAGCCCGCCCCAGTACTGGAGGTTGGCCTTTGTCCAGCCGGTGAAATTAACCGTGTCCGAGGCTGAGGCGTTTACATGAGCAGCCGTTACAACCGCGGTGGTATCGACGGCGCTGTTAGGGGCCATAAGGCTTACGGTAGCCTGCCCGTTCACGCCGGTTAAGGCAGTAGACGAACTCAGGCTCCCGTTCGTGGTCGAAAAGGTAACGGTCTTTCCGGAAACGGGGTTTCCGCCGGAGGTAAGGGTGGCGGTAACCGTGTAAGCGGAGCTTCCATCGGCGTAGATGGGGCCAGCGGGCGAGTGAAACAACGCGGCCCCGTAAGCCGTCACCGTGACGTAGCTCCCTATGGTCCCTTCGGCGCCCCCGCAGCCGGTCCTGGGCACCGGGGTGACCGGGAAGGCGGCGGTCTTATCGGATGATACCGATTCCGTCGTGCTGAAGGTTATCGAAAACGATTTACTGCCGCCGGACGGTATGTCGTTAGCTGAGCTGTTCGACCTGAACCTTACGGTATTGGCGCACGACGCGCTCCATCCCGAGGGCGGGGCGACCGATGAACAGTTCCAGTCGCCGCCGGATGCCGGGGTCGCTATGTCGACCTCTTTGATTGCGCACGCGCCGCCGTTAAATACGGTCCATGTAAAGGTCTCGTTCACCGAGCCGCTCGCAATTGTTGCGGGCGCGACCGTAGCCGAATACTGCGAGATCGTCCCGGTGTTCGACGTGACCGGGTCTGTCGTGACAGGGCCTCCGGCCAGCGCGCTCCCGCTCAGGCAGTACGCCTGCCCTATCGAGCCGGTAACGCGGTAGGTCCAGTAAAAGACCCCCGAGCCTTTGGGCGCGAGCGAGGAGACGCTGGCCGGCGAAGGGCCTGAGACAAAAGTTTCCGTCGCGCCACCCCCGCACGGCGTCAGGGCCGATGGAGCGATATCTATGAGCGCGGTAGTGCCGTTGTTGACTGCCAGCATCTCAACCGTGATAACCTGCCCGGAGATGACGCTTACAGGCGTGATGGCGAGCGAGGCGGTGAAGTCCCCTATCAAGACGATATTAGAGTTGACGGTCGTCGATTTTGCCGTGGAAGCGCCGTTTGCCGCCCTTGCCGTGAAATAGACCTGCCCGGAGCTGTTCGCGGCGTATTCCCAGAAGACCGTCCCTGTCTCGCCCGGCAGGAGCGAGAACGCCGTAAGGCCGTAGACCACTGAGCCGGATACGTGGGTAGCGGCCGTTGTCCCGTTGCACCCCCTCGTGATACCCGAAAATGATGTCGCTGTCTTGGCCGAATAGCAGATATCCTCTCCTCCAACCCTTATCGTCCCGGTTGAGGGGAATTCGGCAGTGGAGCCGACGTTTATTATAGTTGCCGAGTCCGCGTGGTCGCCGTTCAAAGCAGTCGAGCCGAAAAAAGGCCCGGCGGTATTGGTCACTATGGCTGAGGACGCCGTGGGCGGAGAGGGCGCGGAGTTTATAGTAGTCTGCGTCGCCGTAGAGCGGTTCGTTGCCTGCATCGAAAGCGTTATGGTTTCTCCAGCGCCGACGGAGGACGGCGCGGCTGACAGCAAGGCCTCGATGGACCTCCGCGTCCATGCGGGCATGGCCCCTGCCCTGCTGAAATTACTCTGCGTAAGCACCCTTACGCTTGTGAAGGTATCTCCCGCAACGTCAGCGGACGCGGCCGAAGGGAGCGCCGTGATGTTGAAGGTAAGGCTTTCACCTGGAGAGACTTCCGCTGAAGTTGAGCCTGTGCCGCATATGCCGCTGGACTGCGTAAGGGCGAAGATGATCGTTCCGGCAGTGAAGCTGGTCACGCACCAGCCCGGCGGAGGCACTGTGGAGGCGCTAAAGCTGTATTTCGCGGTATCCACGTTGAACTCTATCTCCCTAATGTCCCTCGTGGAGCCGGAGTTGTTGGTCACGGTGACCGGCAGGACCGCTTCGGGGTCCTGCATCGTGACCTCCGCGCCCGCCGGCATCGACAGGCTGAATGTCTGCGCGGCCTCCGAAAGGGGCGGGCGGAAAAAAACTATAAACGTAAAAATAAGCGCGGACAAAAGTTTTCTCATAAGCCTGCAGCCGGTCATTTGCTGAACCCCGCAAAGACCTCTCTCCGGGCGTTCTGCGCCTTCCCGAGAGAGATAACAGCCCTCATGCACTTCTTGAAAGGCGGCCCCGCAGGCTGGCCGCAGGTCTTGCCTGTGCCGAAGGCCGCCTCGTCCGGGTGCGATATCCTCAATTGGTAGACGTCGCCTGTCGTGCCCGATACCCTTGCCGTGTAGGTCAGCGTGGCGGGCGCGGCGTCAGTGACCCTGTACCTTATTATCTCCGGCATATTGGATGTAACGGAGCTTGCCAGGAGATTGGCCGACGCCAGGGGGTTGCTGCAGTCGGCTATTGTGTTGTCATACAGCTCAAGCCCCATGTTATTCGAAGTGCCCCATGAAAGCGCCATGTATACGGTCCTTGAAGGGTTCGCGCCCGCCGCCGTTATCGTGCTCTCGAAGGGCTCGCACTTGACCGAAGCGGCAAGGGTCGAGTCCCTGTTCTCGTATTCTAACACCTCCACGTCTACGGTCCCGCTGCCGGCGGGCTTGCCCAAATAGCCGTCGCGCCACGTCCAGTACAGAGACGCCGGCGCCTCCTTCAGATGGCCTATCGCGGCCTCAAGCCCTCCCTCGGCCGAATATAGCGCCCTTGCCGAGAGCGCCGCGCCGGTGGACCTTTCAAGGCTGCCGGTAAATAGCGCCACGAACACTGTCCCGAGTAGCGTTACGATGGCAAGCATTATTATCACCGCCACGATCGAAGCGCCTCTGGAGCCGAGCCTCATTTGTTGAAGCTCCTCGGGTGTATCGAGGCCTTCAAGTCCAGCGATTCGGCGCCGCTCGTCAATGTAAGGTTCATGTTTATTATCCATATATCGGAGACCGCCGAGGCAGCGGAGCCGTCGGTCTTAAGGTACTCGAAGGAGAGCGCGCTTACGTTATTGGCGAGCGCGTCCTCCGGGTCAACGGCAATGGAACCCTGCCTCAACTTCAACGCCCCCGCGTCGAGCCGGAGCCCCCTGCCCTCGGAAAGGGTATTCACGAACCTCACCTCGGACGCCGTCCATGCCGTGATGTCGGCGGCCTGGGGGGCGCACGAATTCCCGGAGGCCGTGCACCTTACAAGCCTCAATTCCCTCGACGCCCTCTCGACGGCCAGCAGCCCATCAGCCGAAAGCTCGCTTCTTGCGTCCATCGCCCCGAACGACCTCGCGCCCTCGTATATCATCATCCCCGCGACAGCGGACACGATGCCGATAATGACTATCGCCATCAATATCTCTATCAGGGTAAAACCCTTCTCCCCGGTGAGGGCCGTTTTCAATGGTTGGTTATCACGGTGGCGATATCCACCGAGCTCCCCGGCCATGAGACGGTGACCCTGACCCTCTTTGCCCGTATGTCGGAATCCGCGCAGCCCGGCATCGTGCCGCTCGACGCGTTAAGGTCTGCTTCCTGCACGCAGAAGACATCGAGCTGCCCCGTGAACCTCCCGAACGGCGCCGGAAGCGCGGCGGCGGGCTCGGATACTATGGTGGAAAAGCCGTTCGCCTTCTTGTCGGCCATGACCCTTTCGAGTTTTTCCTGAGCGAGCGACAGGCCCTGGGTAAGGGCTGAAGGGCCGCCGCTCGAACTTACACCGGTGAAATAAAGGAGTACGCCCGTGGAGATTATCCCGAGTATGACTATGACCATCACGGCCTCTATGAGCGTGAAACCCGCTTCTTTACAGGTCATTGTATCGTTACCATGCCTGTATTCGGGGTTACCGAAATAGTCTCCGACAGCCCACCCTTTGATAACACTATGGATTTGGACGCCGTGAGCCTTATGCCATCGCTGTCATAAGGTATGCCGAGGTTGTCGAACTCGATCACGCCCGGGACCGACCCGCCGAAGTCGGCCGCGACGGTAAACCCCGCGTAATCGCCGCTGTCGGTTTGGACGCAGAAGTAATCCGCGCCGGTGGAGGGGTCCCTCGCGCTCTCCACTGTCCCGCCCCCGTTCGGGTTCTCGCCCCATGTCCCGTCCCTGTCTGCGTCGTTCGTTATGGCATAGTGGCCGGCGCCCGCGCAGTTAGCGTCGGCGATATTAAAACTTATCCTGTAAAGGAAGGCCGGCTCCGTCGAGGCCGGGGAATCAAGGCCGCTCCTTATGAGGGCGAGCGACTGGGCGTACCTTACGTCGTCCCTTACCTTTCTCGACAGGGCCGGGGCCGTCACCGAGGCGGTGCCCCTGAAGATCATCGGCGAGGCCGCTGCGGCCACTATTGCCATGATGATGAGCACAAAGACGAGCTCGATAACGGTAAAGCCTTTTTTACCCATCTTCGCCCCAATCAAAACCTGTATATGAATATCGAATACCCGATGGTATCGATCGGCCTGGCTTCCCTGAAGACCCTGTAAAAATCCCTGTCCGGCAGATATACACCCTGCAGCATCGTGGCGCTTATGGCGAAGTACCCCTTGACAGGCGTGGAGGGCTTCGCGTTCCGGGGGTTTAGTATGAGGAAGCTCGGCAGGTACTCGTAATCGATGGAGAAGTACCCCGGGTCGGCCAGCCCGAAGTAGGCGAGCTTTATCCGGCCGATGTTTTTCTCGTCCATGTAGGCCTTGAGGCCTTTGAGGTCCTGCCCCCAATCGAGGTTCGAATCGACAAGGTATCTGTACCCGTTGCCGGGCCCCCCGATGAACTCGTTGAAGTAGGCGAGGTCGTGAGGGAATATCGAGGCCGCCGAGTACGCGTACCATACGACGCACCCGCATAAGACGGCCCTGGCCGCCCTCATGCTCCGCGTCCTGATATTCGGGGCAAACCCTATGAGGGTAAAGATGAACGGATAGACAGGGAGTATATGCCTTATGCCTATGTTCACCTTCTGTGCGGACATCGCCGCGAAAACAAACGCGGCGGGTAAGGCGACAAAAAGAAGAACGCCTTTTGTGCCGCGTCCCTTCGGGAGATAAAGCAGCGCCGCTATAAGGAGGAAGATTACAGGTATCGGCGTCTTTATGAGGAACGCCACGGGGAAGTAATACCACCAGCCCTCCGTCGAGTACCTTCCCATAAGGAAGGCCGCCTTGCCTGAGCCCGCGCCCGTCAATACTCCAGCCACGCTATAGAGGTACGCCTCGGGCAGGAGCTTTATCTTCCTTAAAAAGCCGAATACAGGCGTAAGGCCGGATAGGGCGAGCCTGTCCCAGTAAAGAGGAACATACGACCCCGAAACAGAATGATACCTGAAGCCGTATACCGCCCAGATAGAGGCGTATACGATAAAGGCGAAAAGGACGTAATAAGATACCGCCCTTGAAAATCCTTCCCTTGCGTTGCCGATAAAGGCCGTTGCAACTACGGGCAAAAGAAGGAACGCCGTGTGCTTCGAGGTGAAGGCGAGCGCGGTCATGGCCGCGGCCATGACAATGCCTTTTGTCGAAGGCCCGTCCTTTGAAAGCCTGAAGAGGTAATAAGACGAGATGAAAAAGAATGCGGCTATGGGCATATCGGTGGCGGCCAGTGACGCGTTGGAGAGGATGTTGGGAGAGAGCGCGTAAAGGAATAGCGACAGGTATCCGCCCTTAAGGCCCCACAGCTCCTCCGACCAGAGGAAGACATAGACGCCGAGCAGCGCGCCGAGGAGGATATTCGGCAGGCGGCTAAGGAAAAGGACCGTGTCCCCGGCTGCCCTGTTACCGTAGAGGAACTTTATTGAATACGGAAAAAAGTCCGAGCCTTCCGCCTGCTCGGGCCTCACATTTTTATCGAAGTCGAGGTCCAGGAATGCCGCCGGCAGCGCCCCGGCCAGCATCCTGCCGAACGCCGGGTGGTTCAACGGAGAGATGTAGTCCATCCCCTCCCTGATATGCGCGTAGCCCGCGAGTATGTGAGCAGGCTCGTCCCATGTGCTCGACTTCTTTACGGCTATCACGGACGCCTCCAGCACGAAGAGGGCGACAAGACCGGCGATTATCGACACCCTCTTCATCGCCGCCTCCTCGCGCGGGCCGCGCCGAGCGCGAGAAGCCCGAACACCGCGGCCCCGCTTACATACGCGCCAGCCGTGAAGGTCCACGGGCGATAGACGAACCTGACTGAATGCGCCCCCCTGTCGAGCGGGACACCCCTCAGGATGTAGTCTGCCTTTAATATCCTCTCCTCTTTGCCGTCCACATACGCCTTCCAGCCGGGGTAATAGCTTTCACTGGCCACGAGTATCCCTGGGGTTCCGCTTACGACCTTGAGCTCTATGGAGTTATTCCTGTATGAGACGACCTCGATAGAGTCTTTCGGGCCGCCGCTTGCGCCGGGTCTTATGTCGCTACGCGGCTCCTCCTCAAGGAGCACCTCGCTCCCGGGCGAAAACTTCTTGTCAGGAAGTATTTCCACGTACTCCTCCGCCCTTTTAATCACCCTGTATTTGCGCGCGATAAAGAACCTCGGCAGGTAGTTGATGTTCTCGTATACCTTGACGGCCCTCTCCCCTTCGAGCCCTCTTGTCCTGTTATTGGCCGCGCCGACGACTTTCCGGAGGACGAACTCCGGGGAGGCTATTTCCGGTATCGATACAACGTACTTCACGTTGAGCATCGAGAGGATGTTCGTGGAGTCGGCCCCTTTCCTGGAGGCCATGATTGAGAATAGGTTCGTGTAATCGCCCCTCCTCATCACCTCTATCCCGCTTATGTCGAATATGTGGGCGGGCAGGTTATAGCCCGTAAGCCTCTCCTTGTCGAGGTCCATCGACTTCATTAATGCGCCGTCGAATGAGCCTGCGTCTTTTATCTCCACGCCCTCGCTCATGGTCCGCGGGGTCACGAAAACCCTGAAGAGTCCCTTGTCTTTTGAGACGAAGTCCATTACTTCGCTTTTCCTGTGGTATTCCCCGGCCCTCATCGAGCCGTAATACCCGTTGTGGGCGAAGAACAGGTCGATTGAAAGCAAGGCTATTACTGCGTAAGGGAGCTTCTTCAGGAGCCTTTCCGAGCTGAAGCACCCGTAAAGCGCGATTGAGAAAATGATGAAGAAAAAGAGGAGCCTTTTCGCGTTGAAGAGGTTTATCTCGACATGGTTGTACTCCGGGAAGTCGGTCCCCCTGTTGACGAGAAAGGCCTTTATATCCGGGCCGAAAAGATCGAGTAAGCCGAAGGTGAGCGCGGCGACAGTCGAAAGGCCGAGTAGAAGCCGGACCATCCGGCGCGCGCCCCCGTCCTTTTTCTCGATGCCCTCCTTTAGCCTGTCGTACCCGAGGCCCGTCGAGACCGATAAAAAGAGAAAGGGCACGAAGAGGAACTTGACCGGGTACCGGAACTTGTTGAAAAAAGGCGCCCATTCGTAGAGGTAATGATAGAAAAGGTTGTTCCTGCCCATCGCGAGCGAAAGGTACAAGAGCCCGGTAAAGAGGAACGGCCACGCCTTCCTCCGCTCTCTCAAGAAGAAAAAGGCCGACAGCGCGAACGGTATGACTCCGGTATAGACGGTCTTTAGCCAGCTCTGGTTCGCCCAGTACTTCTCATCGGAGACGCCGTACCCGTAAGGGTCGGGGATGAAGAACTGTATGAAGTCCTTCAGGTCGAAAGACCACGTCGTCGCCTCGAAATAGCTCAATCCCCCTGCCCTCGTTGAGGAGCGGGCAAGCTCAACGAAGGGAAGCAGCTGTACGGCCGACAGCAGTACGAAGACCGCCATCGACAGCACGAAAAGCGCCGAGCGTCTCTTCAGGCCCGCCGGGCTTGAGCCGCCGAAATCCATCACCGAAGGCATGAGCGTCATTATCAGCAACAGCCCCGCTGTCCCGAGGAGCACTTCTATCCCCCCGGCCGTGAACATCACGGTAAGAGTAACCCCGGTAAGTACCCCGTAGAGGCATGAGCCGCGCCCCACGGCCCTCCTGAAAAGGAGTATCGCGAGCGGGACCCACGCTACGGAAAAAAGCGTGCTTATAACGTTGTGCGCCGAGAAGAGATACCCGCTCAGCATGAATACCAGAGCGCCCGCGAGAGAACCCGCCTTTCCGCACTCCATCTCCCGCAGCAGCAGGAACGTGAAAGACCCCGCGAGGAAGAAGTGGATGATGATAGTCCAGTTGAACGCGGTGTCGAAAGGAAGCGCGAGAAGGAGCGCGTCCGGCGGGTAGAATATCCCCGGCTGGAGGGTCGCAAGGAGCGGGTGTCCGCTGTACGAATAAGGGTTCCAGAGAGGGACCTCGCCGTTCTTGACAGCCTCCACCCACAGAAGGCGCGGCGGTATGAAGAAGACCGACAGGTCCCTTTCAGTCAAAAGGTACGCCCCGCTGAGCGCCGAGTAGAAAAGCCCGCAGCTCAAAAGCGCGAGATATATGGGAACGAAAAAAGTAGCCATTTGGGTATAGGCCCTCTGCCGCGCCTTAAGGCGGCAACGGGGCTTCGGTTGGCTGCGTGTCTCAGAAGGAGGTCAGAAATTGTATTTGACCTTCGGCCCGAACGTCGTGTTCCCGCCGGTATAGGTCATCGTGTAAGGGGTGTTGCCTACGGTGATGGTGACAAGCACCCCGACGGTCGTCATCGTGACGTTGTCCGCCGCGGCGGCCGTGGCCCCGGCTATGTTGGCGTTATTCAATACCGCCGTTTCGTTAACAAACCCGTCCGTCGTGCCGAGCTGGTACGCCGTGCCTTTTATGAGGAACTGCGAGTGGAGTATGTTCGCCGCCCCGGCGATGGCCCCGCCTATGCCTTTGGCGGTAGCGACCCTCGCGTCCGACTGGAGGTCTAAAAACCTCGGGATAGCCACTGCCGCGAGTATCGCGAGGATCACTATGACCATCACCAGCTCGATCAACGTAAAACCCTTATTGGAACTTTTCATTTATTACCTCCTTTTTTTTAGTGCCTACCAGGCTTCATAACCCTTTGTAGATGAACTTACCCGCCCGGTCTTGACGTCGTAATCGTAGATGTTGCCGAATGGGTCGAGCGGACGGCCGTCCTTATCGAGCGTCATCGATTCCACGTATTTGCCGAGGATGATGACCCTGTAGTCCTCACCCTGTATCTCGCTGTTTGATGCGGACGCGTACCTCATCAGGTCTTTTGTCGATTTGGGGAGCCTCTTGTTGACCATCACATAATAGCCGACGGCCGTCCTCAAGTTTGAAAGCTCCACTGAAAGCGCTGTCTCCTTGACGGACTTGACCGATGAGCTGTATCTGCTCAAGGCCGCGAGGAGGAGGGCCGAGATGAATGCGGCCACCAGGAGCGCCTCCACCGGGCTCCTGCCTTGCACGGAGTGCACCGGCGTACGTCGAGGATTTTCCGGGGGGTACAACGCTGTATAAAGACATTTATCGCGTCCGCGCACTTTACCTCCTTACTATCTTCAGTATGTCCCACATAGGCAGGAAGATGGCGAGCGCGAGGAACAGGACTATCCCGAATATGAACGCGAGCAGTATCGGCTCCAGGAGCGTCGTAAGGTTCCTTATAGCCGCGTCTACCTCCCTGTCGTAATACTCGGCGGTCTTTTCGAGCATCTCGTCGAGGTTGCCGGTATCCTCGCCCACGGCGACCATCTGGACGACCATCGGTGGGAAGCTCTTGCTCTCCGACATGGGCCCTGAGAGCGGCCTTCCCGCCCTGACGCTCTCCTCGATAAGTTTTATCTCTGATTCAAGGAGCCTGTTCTCCACCGCCCTTGAGACGATGTCGAGCGACTGCAATATCGGCAACCCGCTCCTGTACAGAGAAGCCAGGACCCGAGAGAACCTCGATATGACGGACTTCAGCAGGAGCGGGCCGAAGACCGGCACCTTCAGTATGAGCCTGTCCCTGTTGTATTTACCGGACTCCGTCGAAAGATAGAGCCGGACGCCGAGGAAGAAAAACAACGCCGTAAAGGCTGCTATGTACCAGTAGGAGGTGAAGGCGTTCGATAAGGCGATGAGAATGCGGGTCGGAAGAGGCAGATCGACCTTGAACGTGGAGTAGAGCCTCGCGAACTTGGGCACTACGAAGTTCATGAGTATCACGACCGCCCCGACGATGGCCCCGAGGACTATCTTCGGGTAAAGGGTGGCCGACTTGATCTTCGACCTGTTCTCCGCGTTCTTCTCAAGCATTGATGCGAGCCTGTCGAGCACGGACTCCAGTATGCCGCCGGCCTCACCTGCCTCGACCATGTTCGAGTAAAGCTCGGAGAAGACCAACGGATGCGCCTTCAGCGCGCCCGAGAAGCTCCCGCCGCCCTCGACGTCCTCCCTTATCTTTTTAACGACAGAGCCGAAGGCAGGGTTTTTTATCTGGCGCTCCAGGGTAAACAGCGCCCTTGTAAGCGGCACGCCCGCGCCGAAGAGCGTCGCCATCTGCCTTGAGAAAAGTATTATCTCCTGCTGCGGGACCCGGCTGCGCAGGAGCCTGTCGAGCCTGAAGGAGGTCACGAATGAAGGGGCATTTGAGGCGATGGAGATTGGTATGAGCCCCATCTTGTCGAGAGAGGCCTCGATCTGGACCCTGTCCGGCGCCTCCAGAAGCCCTGTCATGAGCGCGCCGTGCTTATCCCTTGCCCTGTATCTGAAAGACGGCATAATTCCAAAGCCTCACAATAGGATATGAAACCGCCCGCCTTCATGCGGGCGTAAAGCCGCCGGTTCCGCATGGATACAGCCACGGACTACTCCACCACCTGCGTAGCCTGCAGGACCTCTTCCACGGTCGTATGCCCGCCTATCACGGCCCTTATGCCCTGTACCCTCAGGTTCTTGAAGCCTTTCTTCCTCGCGGCTTCCAGCATTTCGTTGTTCCCGGCCTTCGCAAGTATCAGGGAGCGGAGCTCGTCGTCGAGGAGAAGCACCTCGAATATGCCGATCCTGCCTTTAAGGCCCGCGCCCTTGCAGGCCGGGCACCCGGCGCCCCTGTAGAACTGCGGCGCCTTGCCCGTGAACCTCACACCGAGGTCGCTTATCATCCGCGGGTCCGCCTCGTAAGCCGTAGAGCACGACGCGCATATCCGCCTTACCAGCCTCTGCCCCACTATGCACGTCACGGCGGACGAGATGAGGTACGGCTCAATGCCCATGTCGAGGAGCCTGGCGATGGTGCCGATGGAGTCGTTCGTGTGTATGGTGGAGATGACGAGATGGCCGGTGAGGGCCGCGTGTATGGCTATCTCGGCGGTCTCCCTGTCCCTTATCTCCCCTATCATAACGATATCCGGGTCCTGCCGGAGTATGTGCCGCAGGGCCCCGGCGAACGTCACCCCGACCTTCGTGTTCACCTGGACCTGGTTTATCCGCTTGATGTGGTACTCGACCGGGTCCTCGACGGTGACGAGGTTCTTGTCGATCGTATTCACGAGGCTCAACAGGGTATAGGCCGTGGTCGTCTTGCCGCTCCCGGTCGGGCCGGTCAAGAGCGCCATGCCGAAGGGCCTTTTTATTACCTTCTTCAAGACGTCGAGCACGTCCGGCAGCGGGGTCAGGTGCTCGATGTCGAGGATCATGTTGCCCTTGTCGAGGAGCCTCATGACCGCCTTCTCCCCGAAGATCGTCGGGAGCGTCGAGACCCTTATGTCGATATCGCGGCTGCCGACCTTTATGATGAAACGCCCGTCCTGCGGGAGCCTTTTTTCGGCTATGTCGAGCTCGCCCAGTATCTTAACCCTCGAGAGCACGGCCGGGTGGAGCTTGAGCGGGAGGTTCGCCGATTCATGGAGGACCCCGTCTACCCTGACCCTCACCCTCAGGGTGTCCTCGTCGGGCTCGATGTGGATGTCGGAAGCCCCGTCCATCACGGCCTTCGAGATGACGAGGTTGACCATCTGCACTATAGAGGTCTCGCCCGCTATCCTTTCGAGCTTGTCCGGCGCGTCCTCCTCGCCCTTCAGTAGCTCGAGGCCCGAGGCCTGGACCTTCCTGACCATGTCAGCGAGAGACGACCCCATCCCGTAGTACTGGTCGAGCGCCTTCATGACCTCGGTCTCGGTTGCGACCAGGGGGACTATATTGCAGTTCGTTATCTTTTTAAGCTCGTCTACCGCAAAGACGTTCAGCGGGTCGAGCATCGCAAGCCGGAGCTCGTCGCCTTCCTTTGACACCGGTATGACCATGTAGCGCCGAGCCGTTGCCTCCGGCACGAGCTTTATCACCTGCGGGTCCGGGATGGCTCTGGAAAGCATCACGTAGGGGAGCTGGTACTGGTCGGCGAGCGCCTCGGCGATGTCTTTCTCGGTGGCGTAGCCGAGGTTGACGAGGACCTTGCCCACGCGGGTATTAGTCCTCTTGCCGATCCGCAATACCTCATCGAGCTGGGCGGCGGTGACGACGCCCTTTGATTTAAGGATCTCGCCTATCGGCTGGATTTTTTTGATTACCGTCATATCCGGTGACAGTCTTTCGCCCTTTTCGGGCTAAAAACAGGGAAATATGCCGGAGTTCGAGATGTGGGTTACACGCGGGATGAGTCCAGCGGGAGCGGCCTCGGCGGCCGCTTAAAGACAAGCTTCAGACGAATCCATTATATCCAAGATAAACGAAAAATGAAAGGGGTTCATGCGCTTTTGACAAAAAAAACCCGGGAATGTCCTCCCGGGCCGTTGTTTATTATACGTCTTAGGATTTTCCGAGGAGCCGAACGCAGTATAAAGGCATTTATTGCGTTCGTATTCAGGCTGCTCAAAAAGTCCCAAGACGACACCGCAGATTGGGCTTTTTCAGCAGCCTGTTATCCGACAAAGAAGCACTTAGACGCAGGAGTCCTCGTGTCCATGTTCCTCCCCCTGTTTATGTGGTCGTCTATCTCCGCCGCGCAGCCTATCATCCTGCCGAAGAGGAACGTGGTGAACGCCGCGGCCTCGACCTCCCTGTCCGACATCTTGCCGGAGTTGAACGCCTCCCAGACTATCTTCAGCAGTATCACCGCTATGACCGCGTCCACGTTGACGCAGTATACGTTAGAGCTCACCTTGAAGTCGAAGAGCGCCTGCACGAGGTTCTGGTAGAAGTCGAGGAAGACGTTGTATATGCCCTTTTCTTCGAAGAGCGCGGATACGAACCTCTCCCTCGGGTCGTAGTTGACCTCCTTGCCCTTGAATATGGGGTGGTTGACGCAGGGTATCTTCAGGTACTCGATGTTGCCGAAGGCCTTCTGGTCGGCCTTGTACTTGGCGTACCACTTGGCGTATGCGTCCGCTATCGCCTTCAGGTTGAGCCCGTGCTTGCTGGCGGAGGGGTCCTTTAACCCCGTGTCCTTGAACCTGTCTATGAGGAACGCGATGGCCTCGTAGCCGTTCCCGCCGTGCGCGAACCCCGTGTGCGTGAGGAATCCGACGAAGGCCTTGTTTATCTGCACCCTGTGCGGGTCCTCCGGGCCGTCCGCGCTCACGCCGCCCTTGCACCCCTGGGCCGATATCGTCCCGGGGCCGTTGGATATGATAAGGCCCAGGAGCATCGAGAACTCGAACCTCTCCGTCTCCGTGGGCTTTCTGCCGATAAGGGCCAGGAAGGCCGCGTCCGTGAAGGTCCAGCCCGAGATAAGGTCTTCGTTCTTTACCCCGCAGAACTTGTCCTTCGTGTGCTTCAAGGCGGGCACGCTGCAGCCAACGAAGCTTGAGAATATCCTCGAGTACCACGGCAGAGCCGCTATCGTTATCTTCGAGATCGACCTCCTTATAAGCGGCTCCCAGCCGAGCGTCATCCAGATGGCCGCGAACAGGGCGTCGGACGACGGCTTGCCTCCGGCGGCCTCCTTTACGAACTCGATGAAGACCGACCTCTTTTTGAGGTCGTCCACGGACTTCAGGAGCACCTTCGCCAGCGGGTCTCCGGCCTGGGCGGTAAAGCCCTTCTTCGCCTCCTTCGAAAGCCCGCTCAGCACGCCCGAATAATTGAACTTTTCAGTCGGGCAGACGATACCCGAGGACTGGAAAAGCTCGAGGAGCTGGTTTGTGGCCTCGACCGCGCCTTTGACCCTGCCCTTGCCCATGATGGAAATGGCCGCCGAGAGGACCGAGTTCGGCGAGCTTTCGGCCTCGCGCGCGGCGTCTGCCGCGGTGTTAGCCGGGTCATTGTTGTGGTTCAGGTACGCGTTGAAGGCTATGTTCGAAAGCGCCCTCTCGTACTCCGTGGGGTATCTCTTCAGGAGCGAGAAGACGAGGTTCTCTTC
The DNA here is from genome assembly GCA_016219075.1 of Deltaproteobacteria bacterium. Lineage (GTDB taxonomy): Bacteria > Desulfobacterota > GWC2-55-46 > GWC2-55-46 > GWC2-55-46 > JACRCH01. The sequence continues at coordinate 100,467 of JACRCJ010000286.1, forward strand.
CAAAGACTTTTTCGACGAGTCGAGTATCGACACGTTATGGACCTTCGTTACCTGGGTGGAGGGGTCCATGAGGGAAGCTCCGCTGCAGTCCTTCATGGTCTGCCTCGGGAACTGCGCCCCCACCTGCCTGTTTATATGGTCTATCTGCTCGTCATACGGTGAGACCGCCCTTACAGGCTGTATGTCGAGCTCTTTGGGCACGGCTATGTTGGCGTTATTGGAGAACCAGCACTTGAGCGACAGGTCGCCCTGCGGCTCGAAGTCGGACTTCACACCGTTAAGTTCCATGACCTTCGTCAGGGCCTCCGGGATATAGGCGATGTTGGTGACGACCGCGCCCTTCTTCGAGAATACCGGGGTCTGCGGGGTATAGATATCCTTTACCCCGAAGTAGTCCATGAACCACTTCTCCTTGGCCTTTGCGTCGTCCCCAGAGCCGGCGAGGCTCCCGGCGTGTCCGCAGGCCTTGGTAAGCCGCGCCTTCCACCTGCCGACGACGCATGCTACGGTGGGCTTGTTTATCTCAAGGCCCGCCTCGTAATACCCGCCCGGCTCGACGTATATGACCGCGGCCTTGCTCCGCGCGTCGTTGTCGAGGGCGTAGAAGAACTCCTTCGGGGCGTAATGTATGTAGACGTCCTTGCCGCTGGATACCGACGTCGTGGTGCCCCATCCCTTCGTAAGGAGGTATACGGCTATCGTGGTGGTGAAGTTGCCGGAGTTGGAGAATAAGGCCACGGACCCCTTGACGAGGGACTCTTCCGGCTTGTTCCCGCCGAGCGCCCCGCCTATCCTCACCTTGTTCCACGCGTCAGCCACGCCGAGGCAGTTCCCGCCGAAGACGTCCACGCCGTTCGCCTGGCATATCGCCCTGATCACCCTCGCGTCCCCGACCGATACCTTCTCGGTGAGGACCACTACCTTCTTGAGGTCCGGGTTATGTCTTACCGCCTCGGCTACCCCGTCCTTTACGCCCGAGGGCGGCAGGTAAATGACGGCGGTGTTGAACTTGTGCCCCGCCTTTATACCCTCTTTTACCGAGTTGAATACCGGGATATTGCCTATCTTGGTCTCAAGGAACTGTCCGGACCTGCCGGGGCTCGTGCCGAAGACCACGTTCCCGCCGGAGTATACGTGGCTCACCGGGGTGACCGTGCGGCTCTCGTTGCCCGTTATGTTCAGTACGCAGACCCTGTCCTCCCTTGTGGCTATCTCGGCAAGGGATTTGATGCCGACGTAGTAAGGAAATTTCTTGACTCCCTCTTTATGCATGGGTTTTCACCTTTTTAGTTAGTCTGAAATAACGTGTTCTCTTCCGATATCACTTCCTGGCCGCGGCGGCCTTCGCCTTCGGGGCCGATGAATGGGACGGAGCACCGGAGTTCCCGAAAAGGGCCCTGCCTTCCTTCTCCATCCACTTATCGACCGAGAGCGCGTAATTGACGACCTCGCTCATGGCCGAGTCGTGGCCGAATATCCTGTAGGGGAGCTTCAAGTTCTCGAGCGTGTCCCTCATGTAGGCCATGCCCCTTATGAGGTTCGGGCCGCCCCTGCCGATTACGACGTAGAGGGGGGTCGGGCCGTTCTTTATGAAGTAGTCCTTGAGGGCGTCCGCCATGGCCCTGAAGGTCTCGAATATGTCGGTGTTGTTAGCCTTGCCGCCTATTATGAATAGCACGTTCGACTGCTTGAGCCAGTACTTGAAGACTATGCGGGATATCTGGAACATCTTCTCGTACGGGGGGTTGCCGCCGAAGTCCGAGGAGATGGTCGCCCTCTCGCCGAGGAGCTCCGTGACAAGCGCGTTGGCCCCGCCGCCGAACGTCGGGGCGGTTATCGTCCCCTTGGAATTTATGACGAAGACGTCGCTCTGCCCCTGGTAGGTCCTGAGCTGGTTTATCTCCTGCTCGAACTCCGAGTAATCGGAGGCGAAGAGGTGCGCCGGGAGCTCGAGCCTCTTCCATGCCGGGTTGTCCAGGTCGAACGAGCCCTTGAAGTCGCACGCCACTGGCACGAGCCTGCCCTTGGAATCGGGCGACATCCTTATGGGGTTCAGCTCCAGCGTGCTCATGCCGTAGTTGTTGTACAGCGTCCATAGCTTCGGCAGGTTCTGCACGAGCGGGCTTATTATCTCGCTCGGCGCGCCCAATTCGGTAAGCGCGTTGGAGATATGGAAGCTCTTGAGGCCCGTAAGCGCGTCGAAAGGCACCTCTCTTATCTTATCCTTGGGAAGCTCCTCGATGTCCATGCCGCCGTGGTGGGTGATGGTCATCGTGGGGGCGCGGAAAACGGTCGAGTCGGCGATGGAGAAGTATACCTCGTGCTCGGCCGGGACCCCGCCCTCGAACGTGACCCCGTCGGCCTTGACGGTGGTGTTGCCGAATGTGTGCTCTATGAAATACAGCCTCTCCTTCTCCTTCAGGGCGGAGGCTATGTCTTTGGCCCTCCCTATGAGGCCGGCCTTGCCCTTCTTGCCCACCCCGCCCGTGAAGATCGGCTTTACAAAGACCTGGCCGCACCTCTTTATCAGGTCTTTTATCTCATCCACGCTCGCCTCAGGGCCCAATACCTCGGCATAAGGGAACTCCACGCGCTTTAAGAGCCTGTGCCCCCAGTTAAGGCCTGTTAGCTGCATAACTACCTCCTTCATCTATGTTATCGATTATCAGTTATCGGTTATCGGTGAAGGAAAAAGACGTATTTTTGCCGAGGCTCGTCATGGAGAGCCCTTCGCTCTGTCATTCTGAGCTACGCGAAGAATCTCGTTTTTTCGCTCAGGGTAAACTCCGCGTTGCAATCTCATCTTTTAACTGATAACTGATTTCAGCAAGCGGCCTTTTCGCCGATAGAGTCCACTATCGCGTTGAAGGCGGCGCTGGGACGCATCGCCTTTGAGACCTTTCCGAAATCCGGGTGATAGTAGCCGCCGATGTCCTGGGGCTTTCCCTGTGCTCCGTTAAGCTCCGCTACAATCCTGGACTCGTTCTCCTCGAGCCGCTTTGCGATCTTGGAGAAGGTCGCCTTGAGGTCCTGGTCCTTATCCTGCCCGGCCAATGCCTGCGCCCAGTACAGGGCGAGGTAGAAGTGGCTCCCCCTGTTGTCGAGTTCGCCTACTTTACGGGCAGGGGATTTCCTGTTGTCCAGTATCTTGCCGTTGGCCTGGTCGAGCGTATCGGCCAGGACCTGGGCCTTTTCATTCTTGAACGTATTTGACAGATGCTCCAGAGATACCGCAAGCGCGAGGAATTCGCCGAGCGAATCCCATCTCAGGTACCCCTCTTCGAGGAACTGCTGGACGTGCTTGGGCGCCGACCCGCCGGCGCCCGTCTCAAAGAGACCGCCGCCGTCCATGAGGGGTACGATGGAGAGCATCTTGGCGCTGGTGCCAAGCTCCAGGATCGGGAAGAGGTCGGTGAGATAGTCGCGCAGCACGTTGCCGGTGACGGATATCGTGTCCTTCCCTTCCCTTATGCGCTTAAGAGAGAAACTGGTGGCCTCCACCGGGGTCATTATCCTTATATCAAGGCCGGCGGTATCGTGGTCCTTGAGGTAGCGGTTTACTTTTTCCATGATCCGCGCGTCGTGCGCCCTGTCCTTGTCGAGCCAGAAGATCGCGGGCGCCCCGGTCGCTCTTGCCCTGGTGACGGCAAGCTTCACCCAGTCCTGGATGGGCGCGTCCTTGGTCTGGCAGGAGCGGAAGATATCCCCGGCCTCAACGGACTGCTCGATCAACACCTTGCCGGACTCGTCCACTATGCGTATCGTCCCGTTGCCGGGGGCCTCCCACGTCTTGTCGTGGGAGCCGTACTCCTCGGCCTTCTGGGCCATGAGGCCGACGTTGGGGACGCTGCCCATCGTCCTCGGGTCGTATGCCCCGTTCTTCCTGCAGTCGTCGATGACTTCATGGTAAACTCCGGCGTAGCACCTGTCGGGTATGACGGCCTTGTTGTCGCGGAGCTGTCCGTCCGGCCCCCACATCTTCCCGGAGTCACGGATCATGGCGGGCATGGAGGCGTCTATTATGACGTCGCTGGGGACGTGCAGGTTCGTGATCCCCTTGTCCGAGTTCACCATGGCGAGGTCGGGACGGGCCTTGAACGCGGCCTGGATGTCGGCTTCGACCTCGGCCCTCTTCGCATCGGGCAGATTGGCTATCCTGGCGTAAAGGTCGCCGAGTCCGTTGTTCGGGTTGACGCCTATCTCCTTGAAGACGGCGGCGTGCCTCTTGAACACTTCCTCAAAGAAGACGTTGACGGCGTGGCCGAACATTATCGGGTCGGAAACCTTCATCATGGTGCACTTGAGATGGAGCGAGAAGAGAACGCCCTTGTTCCTCGCGTCATCGAGCTGCTCCGCGTAGAATTTGCGAAGGGCGTTGCGGCTCATTACGGACGCGTCCATTATTTCGCCGGCCTTGAGGGATGTCTTTTCCTTGAGGACGGCGGTTTTGCCGTCCTGGCCGACAAACTCTATTTTTACGGTCGCGGCCTTGTCAACGGCAACCGATTTTTCGCTCCCGTAGAAATCGCCTCCGGTCATGTGGGCCACATGGGTCTTCGAGTCCCGGGCCCACGCGCCCATCTTGTGCGGGTTCTTCCTCGCGTAATTCTTGACGGAGGCCGCGGCCCTGCGGTCTGAGTTGCCTTCCCTCAGTACCGGGTTCACGGCGCTGCCGAGCACCTTGCCGTACCTTGCCTTTATCTCCTTTTCGGCGTCGCTTTTCGGCTCTTCGGGGTAGTCAGGGACGTTATAGCCCTGGGACTGGAGCTCCTTTATCGCGGCCTTGAGCTGCGGGAGGGACGCGCTGATATTCGGA
>JACRCJ010000284.1 GCA_016219075.1 Deltaproteobacteria bacterium
GCCCCGGAGGTCGGGGTGGTAAGGCCCAGAAGCATCTGAAGGGTCGTGGTCTTTCCGGCGCCGTTGGGCCCGATGAGCCCCAATATCTCGCCTTTGTACATCTCAAACGAGATGTTGTCTACGGCCGTCGTCCCGTTAAAGACCTTCGTAAGCCCCTCTACCTCGACTATCGAATTTATTCCGTCGGCCATCCGTTCCTCTGTCCGGTCTCATGAGAGCCCTTCATGGATTTTATCCTATTTTTCAACCATTCTCCGGCTCGGAGAATAAACCTCCCCGCAGCTCGCTCCGGGATATCTGAAAACAACCCATGTTATTAGATGTTTTGTATTATTTTTAACAAAACACCAGGGGCATTGCGCAGTGAATAAAGGAGAGCGAGCGAGCAAGCCACTGTATTTATTGCGCGCGAGCTTGCAAGCGACGAGCAATAGCCCCGAGGCGCGCGCCAGCGCGCAAAAAGGCCTAATGTATTGCGCGGGAAGCTACCGGGTATTTACCCTGACACGGAGTAAATTTAACAGCCATTTAAAAGATAAGCAAGTCTTTAGAAACCCGTCCCCTCTCTCTCACCGTCACGCCGCGATTGCGTTTACGCGCAAAGCCTGGATCACGAGGCACCCAAAGGCATATCCCTCAAAAAACCGTACTAAAGCCGGACTCCGGCGAATAAAGACTGCAGAAGGTCAAGCCTTCTGATAGAATCTAAACAGGGTCTGCCGGCGGCAAGGCGCGCCCCGGACAACCCTTTGTAACGGAGGCTTAAAATGGCGAAAGGCATAAAACTTTTCAGGGTCCTGGGGATCCGTATCTCGGTGGACTGGAGCTGGTTCATAATCTTTGGAGTCTTCGCGTGGTCGCTCGCCTACGGGTACTTCCCTTTCCGACAGCCGGGACTCACCCCGGCCGCTTATCTGGCCCTCGGGCTCATCTCATCGCTTCTTCTCTTCTCGTGCGTCCTTATCCACGAACTGGCCCATTCGTACACGGCCAACAGGCTCGGACTCGACATACACGAGATAACGCTCTTCATATTCGGGGGCGTGGCGGAGCTCACCCGGGAGCCTGACGACCCGATAGTGGAGCTCAAGATCGCCATTGCGGGCCCTGCCGCAAGCCTTCTCCTCGCCGCGGTCTTCTGGGGCGCGTCCAAACTCATGGACGCCTCCGCCTGGCCTCTCGTCTACTCGGTGGTATCGTACCTGGCGCTTATAAACCTGGTGCTCCTTATATTCAACATGATACCCGGCTTCCCTCTGGACGGAGGCAGGATCTTCAGGGCCGTCTGGTGGGCGAAGACCGGGGATATCGACAGGGCCACGCGCATAGCGAGCCAGATAGGCAAGGGGTTCGCGATGTTCCTGATCCTCTGGGGCTTTTTAAACATCTTCACTGGCAACTTCACCGGGGGGCTCTGGTCGGTCCTCATAGGCGTATTCGTGCAGCAGGCGGCCGAGAGCGGATACCGCCAGCTCCTCATAAAAAAGACGCTCGAAGGCGTCAAGGTCAAAGACATCATGTCAAAAGGGGTCATCTACATACCGGAGGACAAGACCGTAGCCGAGGCCGTTGACGATTACTTCTTCAAGTTCCACTTCGTAAGCTTCCCCGTCACTTCCTCTGGCAGGGTCGTGGGGCTCATATCGCTCAACAACATCAGGGCGCTCGGCAAGGAGAGCTGGCCGACGACCGCCGTCGGCGAGATAATGCACCCGCTTTCGGCCGAAGACGTCCTTAAACCCGAAGACGACGCGATGGAGGTGCTCACAAAGGTCTCCGCCGAAAACGGCGGGAGGTTCCCGGTGGTGGACCGGGGCGAGCTTATCGGGATAGTCTCAAGAAGGGACATAATGAAGCTCATAGAGTTCAAGAGCGGGCTCGGAAAGTAAGTCCGCCCCGGCAGGCCGGTTAACCCGCCTCAAAAAAACAGAACCCCCCGCTCATAGAGCGGGGGGTTCTGTCTCAAAAACACCATAGGCCGGAGTTACTTGATATCGGCTTTGATCTTCCTGCTGTTGAGAGGCTGGACGGGCCTGCTGTTGCCCTTGTGCACGCCCATGAAGGCGTCTATCTGGGCCTCAGACATCTGTATCGGGGTCTTAAGGACAAGCCATGTCACGCCCTCGGAGCAGGGGGGTGTTGTCAGGGAGCCAGAGTAGGCGTAGTACTCCTTTGAAGCGGGCATCAGGTCCGAGGCGTTTACGGTCTCCTTGAGATCCTTCTTCTCGCCGGCCTTCTTCGGGATATTGGCCCATACGGTCTTGTAGGCGGGGTTCTCCTTGCCTTTTTCGATGAGGACGCCTACGACGGCGAGTTCCCCCTTGTCGTTCTTGTGCACGAGGTGGAGCTCCATGCCGAAGGACTTTCCCCCGACCGTGTGCTCGCTCGGGTCGTGGAAGTGGAACTGGAGGAGCTTGTATTCCGAGCCGTTTACCTTTATCGAGCTGCCCTCGTCATAGTTGACCTGCACGGTGTGGCCGTTGTTGACGATGTTCAGCTTCGAGGGCTTGTAGTTGAACGCCAGGTCGGCGAGGTTTTCGTCCTGCGCTCCGGAGATGTCGATGGGAGACTGGTTCTTGCCCTTGGAGCAGACGGCGTACTCTTCGGAGATGTGCCCCCAGTGAGACGGGCCGTGGTCGCCCTCGTAACCCCAGTGAGGCTTCGCGTGTTCTCCGGCCCCAGCCGTATAGGCCGTAAAGCTCAA
>JACRCJ010000287.1 GCA_016219075.1 Deltaproteobacteria bacterium
CGGAGTGGCCACGACCCTGCCCCTATTCATACCCGGCCCGCCGTTTCCTCCGATGATTGGGACCTTCGGGGCGGTCATCAGGATAAAATCCCCGATTACGACCAAAAACGCCCTTGTCGACATTGGCTCGGCAGGCCCGCTTTCGGGTTTTGCGGTCGCCCTTGCCGTGACCTTCTGGGGGCTCCGTCTCTCTAAGGTATTGCCGAAGGGTGTCACGGGAGAGGCCCTCGGGCTCGGCTCTTCTCTCATATTCCAGATCCTCTCCTATCTATCAGTAGGCCCGGTGCCCGAGGGGTTCGATGTCTTTTTGCACCCCGTGGCGTTCGCCGGCTGGATAGGCATGTTCGTCACGGCCATGAACCTCCTGCCTATAGGCCAGCTCGACGGAGGGCACATGGTATACGCGCTTCTGGGCCCGTGGCACAGGATGTTTTCCGTCCTCATGGTCGCCTCCCTCGTAGTGCTCGGGCTCCTCACATGGCCGGGCTGGTTCATATGGGCCGCGCTCATCTCGATAATAGGGCTCCATCACCCCCCGATAGAAGACCAGCATCTGCCTCTGGACGGCAGAAGAAAGCTCATATGCGTTGCAACGATACTGGTATTTATATTGACTTTCATGCCGACGCCGTTTTATATTATTTAATGGCATTACCCTCAAAAAAAGCACATTTAAAATTCTCCGCCATAAAAGGCGTAGAATTTTGATGGTACGGAAAAATCATTTTTATTTGCCACTCCTTAATCCAAAGCGGTAGCGGCGGGATTGCGGGGCGGCAGACCCATTCAATACCGCGAAAGGTCGGCCCCCCGGGCCATAAGGGCATTTTCATGAAAGTCTTCGACGAGAAAGAGCTTAAGCAATACGACGGCAGCAACCCGGACAAACCCATATACTTCGCGTACAACGGCAAGGTCTACGACGCCACGGAGAGCCCGCTCTTCATAGACGGTATGCACTTTGAGCACTTCTCAGGCTGCGACCTTACGGAGTATATGGGCGACGCCCCGCACTCCGGTGAGGTCATCACGGAGCTTACGGTAGTCGGCGAGTTCAAGAAGTAGTACGGCCGACCATTGGTATGCGCCGGCGCTTTTTTACCGGGCCCTTTATCCGAAAAAACTTAACGGCCGCCGGGGCCGGTTAAGTCCCCTGGCCACTCCGATGAAACTCCGAATATTAGGCTGCGGCACTTCCACTGGAGTACCCGTTATCGGCTGCCACTGCGGCGTGTGCACTTCGAAAGACCCCCGCAACAAACGGATGAGGTCGTCCGCGCTCATCAGGACCGGCGGCAAAAACATCCTTATAGACACCTCCACCGACTTAAGGTCCCAGTCCCTGGCCAACGGGATAGAACGGATCGACTCAGTCCTTTTCACGCACCCGCACGCCGACCACATACACGGGATAGACGACTTGAGGGCCTTCAACCTCATGCAAAAAGGCCCGATCCCCTGCTACGGGAGTTTCTATACCGTAGAGCGGATAAAGGTCATGTTCGACTACATCTTCAGGGAGGACTCTTACGACGGGTGGAAGCCCAGGCTTTCCATGACCGCCGTGGACGCCCCCTTCGAGGCCTGCGGGGTCAAGGTGGTCCCGATCGGGATTTTACACGGGAGCGCCTCCATCTTCGGCTACCGCATAGGCACGATGGCGTACATCACGGACTGCAGCGCCATCCCGGAGGAGTCGGCAAGGCTGCTTGAGGGGCTCGATATCCTGGTGCTCGGGGCACTGAGGCACAAGCCCCACCCGACTCACTTCACGGTCGAGCAGGCGGTCGAGGCGTCAAGGGCGATAAAGCCCAAAAGGACCTTCTTTACGCACCTCGGGCACAGCCTCGATTACACTAAAGACAACCCGCTCCTCCCTGACGGCATAGAGCTTGCCTACGACGGGCTTGAAGTGGAGTTTTAATTTTCCGCGGCGTTTAATTCGCGTAATCAAGGCTGGCGAGCAGGTTTGGATTAATGTACCGACGGATACCTCCGGACTTTCTGCTTGGAGGGAACATTCCCGCCCTTTCCTGGTTTTCACCCCTTTAAAATCAACAAGGCCCGCCTTTTTTAAAAAAGGCGGGCCTTTCTCTTTATTTTTAATCTCCTGAAACCCCTGGATTTTAAGACCGGGGCGTTTATTATCCGTACCCGGCAAAGCCGGGCCGCTACGGCCCTCCCGGCGTTAAAGAATCACTTCTTTCTAAGGATACAGAAGATGGCCTTCGGAAACTCCGCAAGTGTCCCCCGGAAGACCGACGCCTCTATGGAGACAACCTCGAACCTCTTGGAGAAGATATCCCTTATCTCTTCGGCTGTGAACCTGTACGGCCCGCCTTCCATCAATTCCTCAACGGAAAAAGTCTTTAAAAAGAGGTACCCGCCCGGCTCCAGAAGCCCGGCGGCTATCTTAACGTAATCGCCCCTCTTATCCGGGTCAAGCACATGGAAGCAGCCGCGGTCGAAGATGTTGTCGAACTTCTTATTGAGCCCGGTCTTGAGGATATCGTCCGCCTTGAATACGAGGTCGAGCCCCTTTTCCGCTGTCAGGGCCTCCGCTTTCCTTACGGCGGTCTCGGATATGTCCGTGCCTGTGACCCTGAACCCCCTCTCCGCCAGGGCTATGGCCTGGGTGCCGGGCCCGGTGCCGAGGTCCAAAAACGAGCCGGAGTCGATGGAAAGCCTCTTCAGAGCTCTGTCGAGGTCAGCATCAAGCTCTGGATGGAACCACGGCATCGTCTCAACCGCTTGCTCCACATACATCTTCTCCCAATCGGGAAACTCACGGCGTCTCTGCAGTTCATTGTGGTTGTCTTCGAGTCTTTTCACGGTCCCCTCCGTTTCTACAGCCTTTTATTTAATATGGCGCCGATAATATGAAACGCATAATTTTCAGGTACTTGCCCAATCCCCCGGAGACATCTTTTTTCAATGGGCTTCTATCCAAATTATAGCACCAAATTTGCCGGAAAACATGCCGCCCTCACGATTACTGAGAGCTTAATTGGTGCGCGCTTACCCGGTTGAGCCCCTCATTCGCCTTCTACGGCCTCATCCTCTCCCGCGCCGAGCTCAAGCGACTTTATCTCCGGAAGCGTCGCCCCTATTATCCCCTGCATGTCCCCGTGCATCCTGAGCGTATTGGTCACTACCCTCTCGATCTGCTTTTCCCTCTTCGCCCAGAGCTTGAGCATGGCGTTTTTTTCCCTGTCGAGGTCCTCTTTCATGGCCGTGAAAGACTCTACTATCGCCTCTATCTTCTGCTTGAACTCGGAACCCGTGAGGTAGTTGTATATGGCCTCCATCTTCTCGCCCTTGCCCACGGCCGATAGCCTCGAGTGCGCAAGCTGCGTGAGCATAACCCTCAATACCTCGGCCAGGTTCACCGCCGTCGAGACATCCGTTACCCAGACGCCTTCAAGGAGGCCAAAGGCCGTAATCCCCTTCGGCAGGGTCTCGGTGACGATCACAGCGGCCTCGGCCTTTATCTCCCGCTGGTCGTCCTTGAGTTTCCCGATCCACTCGTCGTTCCACGCCCTTGTCCGCTTCGACTCCCACGCTATCGTTCCGCAGAGGGCCCCTGACCTCGTATAAACCCTCTGGACGATATCCGCCCCCCTGATGCCCTTTGCCACCGGCTCTATCACATCCACGGGGAAACGGGCCTTGAGGAGGGATTCGAGGTCAAGTTCCAGCACCTCTCCCTGTGTCTGCATCGAACCCTGCTCGCCCTTGCGCTTAAGCTCTTCTATCGTCCTGAGCATGTCGTTTATCTTCTTGTCCTTCTCCATGTCCCTGAGCCTGTGCTCCTCGGAGAAGATCTCAAGGGTCGTCTGTTTTATCTTCTCCCTCTCGGCGTCTATCTTTCTGGCGACATCGAGCTCAAGCGAGTTCTTCTTCTCTTCGAGATCTCTGGCCTTGTGCCTAAGCTCAAGTTCAGCGCTACGGGCGCTCTTGAGGAGCTCTTCTTTGCGGGAGTTCTCCTCCTGAAGGTCCCTTATGGCAATGTCCATCTCCTCTCTGGCCCTTTTGTCCGCCTCCTGCTTAAGCTTGGCCTTCTCGACCGTGAGCTTTCTGGCGACCATCTCATCGACGGCCTTCCTCTCGTCTTCGAGCTGGCGGTTCTTTCTCGCTATCTCGTCCTCGCGCTTCTTTAATTCGCTCTCTTTTTCCCTCTCCCTCTTCTCGTACTCCTTCCTCACATCCTCCTTTATCTGGTTGGAGAGCGTCTCGGTAAGGGGTATCACCTTGCCGCAGTGCGGGCACGATATCTGCTGGTCAGCCATTTTTCCCTCTGTGTCTGTTTAGTTTAACGGTAAATGGATCAACACTGAAGAGAGCGGGGTGAAAATCTCAAGGGAGGACCCTTGTCCCGGCCCTTCCCCCAAGCGCCTCTCCTATAAGCTCAGGCGTGGTGATGATGACCTCTTCGCCGCCGCGTTCCAGAAACTCTATCGCCCCCTCTATCTTTGGGCCCATTGAGCCGGGGGCGAAGTGCCCCTCTGAAAGGTACCTCTTCGCCTCGGCAACTCTCATCTCGGAAAGGCCCGTTTCATTGGGACTGCCGTAGTTCCTGTATACCATCTCCGTCTGCGTGAGATTTATTATACGCCGTGCCTTCGTCTCCACGGCCAGAATGGCCGTTGAGAGGTCCTTGTCTATTACGGCGTCAATGCCCCTTAACATCCCATCTTCGTCCTCGACCACAGGCACCCCTCCGCCTCCGGCGGCTATGACGACTACACCCTCTTCGGCGAGTTTCGCTATCACCCCGGCCTC
>JACRCJ010000289.1 GCA_016219075.1 Deltaproteobacteria bacterium
AGGCAGACGGTGGCCGAAGGGAAGGCCGTCATACTGAGGAGCAAGGTCAGGAAGGCAAAAGCCGTCGGAGTAGGCATGGGCTTGAGGACCAAGGTCAACGCCAGCATCGGGACATCGTCTGACATAGTGGATATCAAGGCGGAGGTCGAGAAGGCCCGCGCCGCCGAGGCGGCCGGGGCCGACACCCTCATGGAGCTCTCCGTAGGCGGAGACCTCGACGCGATAAGGAAAGAGGTGCTCTCCTCGATAGACCTCCCGGCCGGCAGCGTCCCCCTGTATCAGGCCTTCAAGGAGGCGATAGAGAGGTACCACGACCCGAACAAATTGACCGAAGAGCTCCTCTTCGACGTCATCGAGAGGCAGTGCGCCGACGGGATATCGTTCATGGCGGTGCACTGCGGCATAAACAGGCTTACCGTGGACAGGCTTAAAAAACAGGGGTACCGCTACGGCGGGCTCGTCTCAAGGGGCGGGTCTTACATGGTCGGGTGGATGATAAGCAACGGCAGGGAGAACCCGCTATATGAGAAGTTCGACCGGGTCGTGGAGATACTCAGGAAATACGACTGCGTCTTGAGCCTCGGAAATGGGCTACGCGCCGGGGCCGTGCACGACAGCCTCGACAGGGCGCAGGTCCAGGAGCTTCTCATAAACTGCGAGCTTGCCGAAGAGGGGCAGAAGATGGGCTGCCAGATGATGTGCGAGGGGCCGGGCCACCTCCCCCTGGACGACATCGAGGCCAATGTGAAGCTTCAGAAGAGGATGAGCTCGGACGCGCCGTTTTATGTGCTCGGCCCTCTGACGACCGACATAGCCGCGGGCTACGACCACATCTCGGCGGCCATCGGGGCCGCACAGGCCGCGCGCTACGGCGCCGACCTCATCTGTTACGTGACCCCGGCGGAGCACCTCGCGCTCCCGAACAGGGACGATGTGGTGGAGGGAGTGAGGGCCGCAAGGATCGCCGCTCACGCCGGAGACATGGTCAAGCTCGGAAGAAAGCATATGGACATGTCGATGGCCAAGGCAAGAAGGGACCTCAGGTGGGAAGACCAGTACCGCATAGGGCTCTTTGGCGAGAAGGCCGCCGAGATAAGGGCGAGCCGCGCTCCCGAGGCGGAAGCGACCTGCACCATGTGCGGAAGTTTCTGCGCCCTGGACAATGTCGGAGGCTACTTCGCGGAAAGCCTTGAGGCCGGTTTAAAACGATAGGTCAGGCGCGGCGGGACTAAAGTCCCGCCGCGCGTCCTTCTTTCCCGCGGCATTCTTTTCCTTGTATCCGCAGTCAGTTCCTGTTAAATTAATCTCCTGTTAAATGCCGGTAAATACGCCGTGTATTTTTTAAAATTCCCCGCCATGAATGGCGGAGAATTTTGATGGTAAGGAAAAATCATTTTTATTTGCCGCTCCTTGACCCGCCGCTTTAGCGGCGGGATTGCAGAGTGGCACGCCCATTCAATGAGACCTCCATGCCGTCCGGGCCCCGGCGGACCAAACGCTCAAGAAAACTAAAACCTCAGAGGGTCCTCTTAGAAATACATCATGCTATCGAAGGTCTTGACAGGCACGACATTGGGGATAGACGCCTATCTGGTGGAGGTCGAAGTCGATATTTCGAGGGGGCTGCCGTCCTTCTCGACGGTCGGGCTGCCGGATAACGCCGTAAAAGAGAGCAAAGACCGCGTAAAGTCCGCTGTCAAGAACTCCGGCTACGCCTTTCCAGCAAAGAGGATCACTGTAAACCTCGCCCCCGCCCACATCAAAAAAGAAGGCACTACATTCGACCTGCCCGTGGCAATAGGGATACTCAAGGCCGAGGGCATAATCACGGGAGAGACCCTCGCTGATTACCTGATCCTCGGCGAGCTTTCCCTCGACGGGCGGATAAAGCCCGTCAAGGGAGCCCTGTCCGTGGCCGTCGCGGCGAAATCGTTAAATAAAAAACTGATTCTGCCGAAGTATAACTGTGAGGAAGCGGCCCTTGTCGAAGGGGTCGAGGTGGTCGGAGTCGATACCCTGCCGGAACTTGTTGAATTCTTAAACGGCAATCTTACAATCGATACTTGCAGGGTGGACCTCTCCGGGTACTTTCACGCTTCGTCTTCGGGACACATCGACATATCCGATGTGAAAGGGCAGGAGCATGTAAAGCGGGCCCTTGAGGTCTCAGCGGCCGGGGGACACAACATCCTCATGATAGGCCCGCCGGGCTCCGGCAAGACCATGCTCGCCATGAGGGTCCCGACGATACTGCCGGATATGACCCTTGAGGAGGCGATCGAGACCACCAAGGTGCACAGCGTCGCGGGCACGCTTTCACCGGGGGTGCCGCTTGTGACCGAGCGGCCTTTCAGGTCGCCGCACCACACGATCTCGGACGCCGGGCTCATAGGCGGCGGCAGGGTCCCGAGGCCCGGCGAGGTGAGCCTCGCCCATAACGGGGTCCTCTTTTTAGATGAGCTGCCGGAGTTCAGGAAAAACGTCCTTGAGGTCTTGAGGCAACCCATGGAGGACGGAAGGGTCGTCATATCGAGGGCCGCTGTATCTCTCACCTACCCCTCCGAGTTCATGCTCGTGGGGGCGATGAACCCTTGCCCCTGCGGGTTTCTGGGAGACGGGCACAAGGAGTGCGTATGCACGCCGATGCAGGTTGCTCAGTACAGGGCGAAGATCTCGGGGCCGCTCCTTGACAGGATCGACATACACTGCGATGTCCCGGCCGTGAGGTTCAAGGAGCTTGCCGGGCAGTCCGCGGCCGAAAGCTCCAATGACGTCAAAAAGAGGGTGAACGCCGCAAGGGCGGCGCAGGCACAGAGGTACAGGGAGAGCGGCATATTCTCGAACAGCCGCCTGACCTCGAAACTCGTCAAGTCGTACTGCGCTATAAGCGCCGAGTCTTCAAGGCTTATGGAGACGGCTGTGGACAAATTGGGTTTGTCCGCCCGCGCCTACACCCGGATCCTCAAGGTCGCCAGGACGATAGCCGACCTCGACGCCTCAGACGCGATAAAGACCCGGCATATTTCCGAGGCTATACAGTACAGGACGCTTGACAGACAGCCGTCTTGATACGGACGGCGGGACAGGGACAGCGCTGTGGCGAGGGACGAAAAGGAAAGACTTACGCGACATCGATCTCAGGGGTGGATATGAACGAAAAGATAACCTCCGGGGAGGCGCTCCTTAAAGCGAGAGAGGTTGAGGCCAGGGTGGCCGAGAGGACCGATGAGCTCAAGAGGGCGAATGCGGCGCTTGAGACCGAGATAAAGGATCTCAAAAAGGCCGAGGGCGTGCTCCACAGCATCATCGAGGGGACCTCGTCGGTCCTCGGCGAGGAGTTCCTGCGCTCGCTCGTGCGTAACCTCGCCTCCACGCTTAACTTCCGCTACGCCCTCGTCGGCGAGCTTGTGGACGAAGGCAGGAGCGTAAGGACGCTTGCCCTGTGGGCAAACGGCAGTTTTGCCCCGGACTTAGAGTATCCGCTCAAGGACACCCCGTGCGAACATGTCGTGGGTAAAGATATATGCGTCTATCCGAAAGGCGTGGCCCGGCTCTTCCCGAAGGACCGTCTTTTGACCGAGATGGGGGTCGAGAGCTACATAGGCGTGCCCCTCTTCGACGCCGGGGAAAAGCCGATAGGGATACTCGTCGGGCTTGACGACAGGCCGATGGAAGAGCATACCGCCAGGGCGGCGCTCTCGGTATTCGCCCAGAGGGCGTCACTCGAGATGTCGAGGAAAAAGGCCGAGGAGAATCTCCGCGAGTCCGAGAAGAAGTTCAGGAACCTGACAGAGAACATCCCCATCGGGATCTCGATAACCGCGGAGGACGGGACCATACTGGAGGCAAACCCCGCGCTCTGGAAGATATTCGGCTGCGACTCCAAGGAAGAGTTCCAGAGGCATAAGATACAGGACTTCTATGTCGATCCCGCCGAGAGAAAGAGGTTTATAGTGGCGGTCAAGGAACACGGCATGGTGAAAGACATGGAGGTGAGGGTCAGGAGAAAGGACGCAACCGAGTTCCCGGGAGCCCTTACGGCTCTCGCCCAGCCAAAGGGCGGCGGCGAGATGCAGCTCATAAGCATCTTCCAGGACATAACCGAGCGCAAAAAAACGGAGGCCGAGCTCCTGAAGGCGCAGAAACTCGAGTCGATCGGGGCCCTGGCCGGAGGCATAGCGCACGACTTCAACAACATCCTTCTTGGGGTGCTCGGCAATGTGACCATAGCCAAGAACTATCTGCCGGAGGGCGACAGGGTCTACAGCCTCCTTACCGAGGTCGAAAAGGCGGCCGACAGGGCCAAGAACTTGACGCGCCAGCTCCTGACATTCTCCAGGGGCGGGGAACCCGTAAAGGAGGTGGCCCCGATCGCCGCCCTCGTGAAAGACTCGGCCGCGCTGGTACTGAGGGAGAGCGGGACAAGCTCGTCGTTTGACATCCCCGACGGCCTCTGGATGGTGGAGATGGACGAGGGGCAGATGAGCCAGGTGATAAACAATATCGTGTTGAACGCCGAGCAGGCGATGGACGGCAAAGGCGTCATAGAGATATCCGTGGAAAATATCGCCGTCACCCCAGACGACGGCCTTCCGGCCGCCGGCGGAGATTATGTAAGGATAACGGTAAAGGACTCGGGCCCGGGGATACCTGAGAGGCTCCTGAACAGGATATTCGACCCGTTCTTCACGACCAGGCAGAAGGCGAGCGGGCTTGGGCTCGCCGTGTCGTATTCGATAGTCAAGAAGCATAACGGGTTCATTCAGGTCTCTTCCGCCGAGGGCAAGGGCTCCGTCTTCCAGGTATATCTGCCCGCGGTCAGGAAAACGGCGGAATCCGTCAGGGAAACCGGCAAGACCGTAGCGGCGAAAGCCGCAGGGATGGTCCTTGTCATGGACGACGAGGAGATCGTGAGGGATGTGAGCGGGGAGATGCTCAATATCCTCGGCTGCAAGGCCGTCTTCGCCAAAGACGGGGAAGAGGCTGTGGAGCTTTACAGGAAGGCGCTGAAAGAAGGCAGGCCCTTCGCCGCCGTGATACTCGACCTTACGATACCCGGCGGCATGGGCGGTGTAGAGACCGTAAGAAGGCTTCTGGACATCGACCCGGATGTAAAGGCGATAGTCTCAAGCGGGTACTCGAAAGACCCGATCATGTCGGATTTCAGGAAGTACGGGTTCTCCGGCGTCATAGCAAAACCCTACAGGGTCTCGGACTTCAGCAAGGCCGTCAAAGGGGTGCTGGAAGGCGAGTGCACGGCCTGAAAAAAAGACCCAGGTATTTTTGACCCGCTCCAAGACCCCTTTCGGGGTCTTTTTATTCTCTCTTAGGGTCTAATACCCCGCGGCTTGCCGCGTCATTTTAAATCTCCTCCCCCTTGACGGGGGAGGCAGGGTGGGGGTGAAGAAGATTCCACCCTCCCCGCTTCCCGTTGCATCGGAAGAGCGCAACGGGAGCCCAGCCC
>JACRCJ010000288.1 GCA_016219075.1 Deltaproteobacteria bacterium
CGGCGAGGTCGTCCGCGCAGACGGCCCGCAGACGCACTTCAGCAAGGCCGGCACCCCGACGATGGGCGGGGCGATCATACTCCTTGTGGTCATAATCTCGGTCCTGCTCTGGGGCAACCTCTCGAACCTCTATGTCTGGCTACTGACATTCGTCACGGTCGGGATGGGCGCCATAGGCTTCATAGACGACTACATCAAGGTGGTCAGGAAAGACAAGGGGGGGATGAGGGGCAGGACCAAGCTCGCTTTACAGATAACGGTGGCCCTGGCCGTGGTACTTGTCCTGTACTACACGAAGTTCAACACCGTGGTGGCGATCCCGTTCTTCAAGGCCGCGAACTTCGACCTCAAGTGGTTCTACATACCGTTCGCGGTCTTCGTGATAGTCGGTGCCTCGAACGCCGTGAACCTGACGGACGGGCTTGACGGGCTGGCCATAGGCCCGATTATAATAGCGGCCGCCACATACATGCTCTTCGCGTACCTCGTGGGCCATGTGAAGATAGCCAACTACCTCCACATCATGTATGTGCCGAGGGTCGGCGAGCTGACGGTCTTTGCCGGGGCGATGGTCGGGGCGAGCCTCGGCTTTCTCTGGTTCAACACATACCCGGCGCAGGTCTTCATGGGCGATGTCGGGTCGCTCCCGCTCGGCGGGGCGCTTGGGACCCTGGCCGTCATCACGAAGAACGAGGTCCTTCTCCTGATAGTCGGCGGGATATTCGTGGTCGAGGCGCTCTCGGTCATATTCCAGGTCGGCTCGTTCAAGCTTACGGGCAAAAGGGTCTTCGCCATGGCCCCCATACACCACCACTATGAGCTAAGGGGGTGGCCGGAGCCGAAGATCATAGTCAGGTTCTGGATAATATCGATAATACTCGCGCTCCTCGCGATAAGCACGCTTAAGATAAGATGATCCCAAGAGAGGAAGGAAAGACGGGAACGCTGAAAAAGGGCGGCGGGCTCAAAGTGGCTGAAGAGGCCCTTGCCGGAAGAAAGGCGGTCGTGGTGGGCCTGGCTTCAACCGGGGTCTCGGCGGCAAGATTTTTAAGGAAGTGCGGGGCGTCGGTGACGGCAACCGACTTAAGGCCGCTTGAAGAGATCCCGGAGGCGGTGGTCCTCAAAGAGGCGGGGGTGGAAATAAAGGCGGGCGGCCACGAAGGCATCTCCTTCACCGGTGGCGAACTCGTGGTAGTAAGCCCCGGAGTCCCCTCCGGCTCGCCGCTCCTGAAAAGCGCGAGGGAGAAGGGCGCTACGGTCATAAGCGACATAGAGCTTGCCTACCGCTTCATCGACGCGCCGGTCCTGGCCGTGGCGGGGACGAACGGAAAGACCACCACGACAACGCTTCTCGGAGAGGTCCTTAAAAACGCGGGCAATCGGGTCTTCGTAGGCGGCAACATCGGCACCCCGGCGATAGAGTATGTGGAAAACGGCGTAGGAGCCGACTTCTGCGTCCTTGAGATAAGCAGCTTTCACCTGGAGACTACCGACACCTTCAACCCGCATGTCGGGATACTGTTGAACATAACCGAGGACCACCTCGACAGGTACAGGGACTTTACGCATTACGCCGAGACCAAGTTCAGGCTCTTTGAAAACCAGAAGAAAGGCGACTTTGCGGTGGTGAACGTAAACGACCCCGTGATAGCCGAAAGGTCCCTCAGGGGGCTCGGCGGCGGCACGGTCATCCCGTTTACGGTATGGGGGACCCTGACCGAAGGGCTTTATTATACGGGCGAAGAGATAGTCTACAGGAGAAATGGCGCCGAAGAGCTATACCCCGTGAGGGACTTCAGGCTCAAGGGAGTTCATAATATCGAGAACATGATGGCCGTGATAGCGGCGGCAAGGCTTTCCGGGGTTCCCAGGGAAGTCATCATGAAGACCTTCTCCGGGTTCAAGGGCCTTGCCCACAGGATGGAGCTCGTCAGGGTGCTTGACGGCGTGACCTACATAGACGACTCGAAGGGCACGAATGTCGGGGCGCTCGTGATGGCATTGAAGGGCACCGAGACCCCGATTGTGCTGATAGCCGGAGGCAAGGACAAGGGCGGGGACTACGGGGTCCTTTCAGACCTCGTAAGAGAGAAGGTAAGGCTCCTTGTCCTCATAGGTGAAGCGCGCTTCAAGATAAAAGAGGCGCTCGGGGGCCTGACCGACACCGTCATGGCGGGTTCGCTCGAGGAGGCCGTCAGGATTTCGCGCGGCAGGGCCGTTGACGGGGATACGGTCCTCCTGTGCCCGGCCTGTTCGAGTTTCGATATGTTCAGAAGCTACAAGGAACGCGGAGATCTCTTCAAGGCCTTTGTGGGGGCCCTGTGATAAAGTTCAAGGACTACGACAGGCTTTTGATAATCTCGACGCTGATGCTCCTGGTGATGGGGCTTCTCATGGTCTACTCCACGAGCTCGGTCGTAGCCCTCAAGAGGTTCGGCACCCAGTACTTCTTCGTGAAGAAGCAGCTGACCTACATGCTCGCCGGGATCATATGTTTCGTCGGGGCCACGCGCGTGCCCTACGGTTTTTACCGGAAGATGGCGTACCCGATACTGATACTCGCGGTCCTCGCGCTCGTGTGCATCTACATACCCGGCATAGGGTTTAGTGCCGGAGGGGCCAGGAGATGGATTAGGCTCGGCCCCATAGCGTTTCAGCCCTCGGAGCCAGCCAAGCTCGCGGTGATATTCTTTCTCGCGTATTCGCTGGCGGCAAAGCAGGAGAAGATACGGGAGTTCTCTGTCGGGTTCCTGCCTAACATACTGATACCCGGGGTGGTAATACTCCTTATAATGTTCGAGACGGACCTGGGGACCTCTATCGCGCTGGCCTCGATAGTGCTGATATTGAACTTCGTCGCCGGGGTGAAGAAAAGGTATCTGGCGGGGCTTGTGGCGGGCTCCGGGGTCTTCATATATCTGGTCATCAACAAGTTCAGCTACATGATGACGAGGATAGTGATATTCCTGGACCCGTGGAAAGACCCCGAGGGCAAGGGGTTCCAGATGGTGCAGTCGTTTCTGGCCTTCGGCTCCGGCGGGATAAAGGGCGTGGGGCTCGGCGAGGGGAAACAGAAGCTCTTTTACCTGCCCGAGGCGCACACGGACTTCATCCTCTCGGTCATAGGAGAAGAGCTCGGTTTTCTGGGCGTGGCCGGGGTCATGGCGCTCTACGGGCTCTTCCTGTACTGCGGGGTGAGGATAGCCATGAAGGCCCGCGACCGGCACGGCATGTACCTGGCCCTTGGGCTTACGCTCATGGTGGTCCTTCAGGCGGTCTTCAACAGCGGCGTGGTCATGGGCCTCCTGCCGCCCAAGGGGCTGCCGCTGCCGTTCATAAGCTACGGGGGGACCTCTCTTCTGGTCAACATGATAGCCGTGGGGATAATACTCAATATTTATATAAGGGAAAACGAGGCGTAAGATATTTTTGTTTTTAAAGCTCTGAAAACCCCGGGGGTTTTAAGCCCCAGGAGGGTTCACTTTTAAAGTTCTGAAAACCCGGGGGGTAATAAGTCCGGGGAGGGTTCATTTTTATCAGGTCGCGGGGCGCGCGCATGCGCGTATAAAGGAAAGACGAAGAGAGAGGCAAACCGGTGAAGTTAGTAATGGCAGGGGGAGGAACAGGCGGGCACCTTTTCCCGGCTCTTGCCCTCGCGGAGGAGTTTAAAAGAAGGGACGGCTCGACCGAGATCACCTTCATCGGCGGCAAGGGAGGGCTTGAGGAGAAGATAGTCCCCAGATACGGCTACCCCCTCAAGGTCCTAAGCGTCGAGGGCATCAAAAGAAAGAGGGCCTGGGACAGGGTAAGGGCCATTGCCAAGGCCGCCGGGTCTACGGTCGCCGCGGTCCGGATATTAAGGGAGATAAGGCCCGACGGCGTCATCGGGAGCGGGAGCTACTCGTCGGCCCCGGTGGTGACCGCGGCGTTCCTCCTGGGGATAAAGACGGCGATACTCGAGCAGAACGCGCTTCCGGGGCTCACCAACAGGATACTCGGCAAGCTCGTTGACAGGATATACATAGCGTTTGACGAAGCGTGGGGATACTTTCCCCGGGGCAGGACCATCCTTACGGGCAACCCCGTAAGGCGCGATATTCTGAGGGCCGACGAGGAAGACGAGAGGGGAAGGGACAAGTTCTCTATACTGGTCTTCGGCGGCAGCCAGGGCGCGGTGGCCATAAACGCCGCTTTCCTCGACGCCACGGAATACCTGACCGACATCTGGAGCGGCCTGAGGGTCGTGCACCAGACCGGGGAAGACGGGTACGACCCGGTAGAGGCGGCGTACAGGAGGAAGAACCTCAAGGTGGAGCTCTTCAGGTTCATAGACAACATGTCCGGGGCGTACAACGCCTCGGACCTCGTGGTCTGCAGGGCCGGGGCGACATCCATCGCCGAGATAACGGCCCTGGGGCTCGCCTCGATACTGATACCTTACCCGTACGCGTCCGATGACCACCAGACCGTGAACGCCAGAAGCCTTGCCGACCGGGGCGCAACGGTGCTGATAAAGCAGGACAGGCTTACGGGAAGCGCCCTGGCCGAGGCGATAAAGAAGCTTTACAGGCACCCGCAGGAGCTAAAGAACATGAGGGACAGGTCGAGGAAGCTCGGAAAACCCAGGGCCGCTGAACAGATAGCGGACAACTTCTTGAAGGTCCTTAACAGGAAAAAATAAGACCGGCGGCAAAACCGGCAACCCAGAGGTAACGGATGTACAGAGGCAGGATAAAAAAGATCCACTTCATAGGCATAGGCGGAAGCGGCATGAACGGAATAGCCGAGGTGCTCGTGAACATGGGCTACAAGGTCACGGGCTCGGACCTCGCCGAGTCCGATACGACCCGCAGGCTCTCTTTTCTCGGGGCCACGGTCTTCATAGGCCACAAGGCGGATAACGTCTCCGGCTCGCACTGCGTAGTCTACTCCTCGGCCGTAAAGAGGGAGAACCCGGAGATACGGGAGGCCGCCGCCAGACAGATCCCCATAATCCCGAGGGCCGAGATGCTCGCAGAGCTCATGAGGCTTAAGTACGGGGTAGCCATAGCGGGCACGCACGGCAAGACCACCACGACCTCGATGGTC
>JACRCJ010000011.1 GCA_016219075.1 Deltaproteobacteria bacterium
CCTCAAGAAAAAAACCCGGTGGCCGTTAATTCCAGCCGCCGAGTCGCTGTGAATCCAGCTATTATATACGGTTGGGGTTTGGTGTCAAGAGAAAATTATTCTTTTGAAGAATCTTTTTCCGACCTGCAATAAAACGGGCTTATTTGTGGGTATTTCGGCCTTGGAGTTAGCTGCACGCTCGCCGTCCACCTTCACCCCGCCCTGGTCGATAAGCCTTATCGCCTCGGAGGTGCTCTTCGCCAGCCCGGCCGCTACCATCACCTTTCCGACAAGGACGCTCCCGGGCGCGCCCGTCATATGAAACTCCTCGATCTCGTCGGGGACTTCCTTCCTGGCAAAAAGCGCCTTGAAGTCCGCCTGAGCCTTTTCGGCCGCCTCCTGACTCCAGAACCTCGCGGTAAGCTCAAAGGCCAAAGCCTCCTTGGCCTCCTTGGGATGCACCCGGCCCGCCTTTATCTCATCGAGTGCGTCTTTTGAGACATCGCTTAGAAGCTCATACCATCTCATCATGAGGTTGTCGGATATGCTCATGACCTTGCCGTATATCTCGCTGGAAGGCTCGGTGATGCCGATGTAGTTGCCGTAGGATTTACTCATCTTCTGCACGCCGTCGAGCCCTTCAAGGAGAGGCATCGTAATGACGACCTGAGGGGCCTGGCCCATCTCCTTCTGAAGCTCGCGGCCCACAAGGAGGTTGAAGAGCTGGTCGGTGCCGCCGAGCTCGACATCGGATTTAAGAACAACGGAGTCGTAGCCCTGTATAAGCGGATAGATGAACTCGTGAATGGCTATGGGGCGGCCGTCCTGGTAGCGCTTCTGGAAATCATCGCGCTCCAGCATCCGGGCAACCGTATACTTGGAGGCGAGGCTTATCATGTCCGCCGAAGTGAGCCTCTCCATCCATTCGCTGTTGAACACGACCTCGGTCTTCTTCTCGTCGAGTATCTTGAATACCTGCGCCGTATAGGTCTTCGCGTTCGCCTGCACGTCTTCCTTCGTGAGCGATTTTCTCGTCTCGGACTTTCCCGTGGGGTCGCCTATCATCCCGGTGAAGTCCCCTATGAGGAGGAGCACATGGTGGCCGAGGTCCTGAAAGTGCTTTAATTTCTGGATCAATACGGTGTGCCCCAGATGGAGGTCCGGGGCCGTAGGGTCGAACCCGGCCTTTATCCTCAGGGGCTTGTTCCTGGCGGCCGACTCGGTGAGCTTCTTGAGGAGCTCTCCTTCGGAGATTATCCCGGAGGTCCCGCGCCTTATGATATCGAGCTGTTCTTTAGGGTCCATGGTATTTACTCCATACCGCCGCATGAAACAAGCGCTACTCGTTCCTGAACGGTATCTTGATCCTTTCTATGCCGGCGGCACGGCCGTTTGAGTTGTTTATCCTTACGAATACGCCCTGAAGCTCTATCCCCTTGGCGGCCACATCGAACTTGACGGGCATCTGGGAGAGGAACCTCTGTATGATGGAGTCCTTCTGCATGCCGATGACCGAGTCGGTGGGGCCGGTCATTCCGGCGTCCGTTATGAAAGCCGTGCCGTTTGGGAGCACCCTTTCGTCGGAAGTCTGTATGTGGGTGTGGGTGCCCACCACGGCGCTTGCCAGGCCGTCTAAATACCAGCCGATGGCCGCCTTCTCCGAGGTCGTCTCGGCGTGGATGTCCACGAAGACAACCGGGGTCTCTTCCCTTATCTTGTTTACGATCTCGCGGCCCGTCCTGAAAGGGCAGTCCACATTGTCCATGAAGACCCTCCCAAGAAGGTTTACCACCCCGACCTTGACGCCCGAGGCGCACTCGAATACCGCCCAGCCAGCCCCGGGAGCCCCCGGGGGGTAGTTAGCGGGCCTCAGGAGCCTCTTTTCGTTCCTTATGTAGTCGTAGATGTCTTTCTTGTCCCAGATGTGGTTGCCGGAGGTGATGACATCGACCTGGAGCCTCTTGATCTCCTCGGCCACCTCGGCCGTGATCCCGAACCCCCCGGCGGCGTTCTCGCCGTTGGCAATGACCAGGTCCGGGGAGTATTCCCCGACAAGCCGCGGCAGAAGCTCCCTGACGGCGATACGGCCGGGTTTCCCGATTATGTCGCCTATGAACAGTATCTTGGTATCTTCGTTCATCGATAGTCCGGCCGTTCACCGAAAAAAGGCCGTAAGTTTATCTTACGGCCTTTCCGGACAAACCGTGCCCTGTTTTTTACTTCGCGTAATCTATGGCCCTGGATTCCCTTATGACCGTGACCTTGATCTGGCCCGGATAACTGAGCTCCTTTTCTATCTTTCTCGCTATCTCCTTGGACAGAAGCACCGCGGCCTCGTCGGTGATGGTCTGGTTCTCGACTATCACCCTTATTTCCCTTCCTGCCTGCAGCGCGTAGGATTTTTCGACTCCCGTGAAGCCCTTGGCTATCTTTTCAAGGTCGTCAAGCCTCTTTACGTAGTTCTCGAGCATCTCTTTGCGGGCCCCGGGGCGCGCGGCCGAGAGGGTATCAGCGGCCTGAACGAGGATGCCGAGTATCGAGTCCGGGTTGTCGTCGTGGTGCTGGCCGATGGCGGCCACTATCCTGGGGTTCTCGCCGTACTTCTTGGCGAGCTCCGCGCCGATGGCGGCGTGCGGCCCCTCCACCTCGTGGTCCACGGCCTTCCCGATGTCATGGAGAAGCCCTGCCCTTCTCGCGTTCTTCGTGGGAAGCCCCAGTTCGGAGGCCATGATGCCGCAGATGAAGGCTACCTCCATCGAGTGAGAGTAGACGTTCTGCGCGTAGCTTGTCCTGAACTTGAGCCTTCCGATGAGCTTCTGTATCTCCTTGTGGATGCCGTGCAGGCCGGTGTCGAATATCGCCCTCTCGCCGGCTTCCATTATCGTCTGCTGGATCTCGGTCTCGACCTTTGATACGACCTCCTCGATCCTTGAGGGGTGTATCCTTCCGTCGGTTATTAGCCTCTCAAGCGAAAGCTTCGCTATCTCTCTTCTTACAGGGTTGTGCCCTGAGAGGATCACGGCCTCCGGGGTGTCGTCTATGATTATGTCTATGCCCGTGGCGGCCTCTATCGCCCTGATGTTACGGCCTTCCCTGCCGATGATCCTGCCCTTCATCTCGTCGTTCGGGAGGTTCACCACCGAGACGGTCCTTTCGGCCACATACTCGCCGGAGTACCTCTGGATGGCGAGCGCGATTATCTCCTTGGCCTTTTTCTCGGCCTCGGCCTTGGTCTCTTCCTCTATGCGCTTGATGAGCTTTCCGGCCTCCAGCTTCGCCTCGTTCTCCATCGTCTCAAGGAGCTGTCTCTTGGCCTCTTCGGCCGACACCCCGGCGATGGTCTCGAGCCTGTCCTTCTGTTCGGCGATCACCTTGGCGACCTCGACCTCGGCGTCGGCGAGCTTTTTCTCCTGCGCGCCGATGTTCTTCTCCCTCTTCTGGAACTCGGTTTCCTTCCTGTCTATCGCCTCGAACTTCTTATCGAGGTTCTCCTCTTTGGTCTGGACCCTCTTCTCAAGGGCCTGGAGTTCCTTTTTCCTCTCCTTGGTCTCTTTCTCAAACTCCATCTTGCCCTGGTATATTATGTCCTTGGCCTGAAGCTCCGCTTCCTTCCTTACGTTCTCCGCCGATTTTTTCGCCTCCGCGATTATCGACTCGGATGTGGCCCTTCCGGCCTCAAGGTTCGCCTCTTCCATCTTCTTTCTGGTTATAAAGCCGATGCCTACGCCGGTGATTATCGAAAAAACCGCTATAACAGCAACAATTATTATCGTGGTTATGCCCATTTCCAAAACAACCCCCTTCCACCTTTATTTAAATAAGACGTCCCTGGAGCGACCCCGTTGCCGCGGCTTTTCAAGCCGGCGCCGGAAAAGGCGCCCCGGAGGCTTTTATTGCCTGCCGGACGAAAGGTCAACCCCGTTCCCGTCTCTCCTTAGTCGTACCCGCTTGAGCCCCCGCGGATGTCCTCACTATCCTCTTTTCCGTCACTATGGCGGAAACCCTTACATCATGCGGCTCAGAAGGTATTAACTCGTTTACCACCTGAAAATCGTAAGCCAGCGCGACGACCGGGCACTTAAATCCCTCAAGCGCCATGTCGTAGTACCCTTTGCCGAAACCCACTCTCGCGCCCGTAAGGTCAAACGCCACACCGGGCACGACCACCAGGTCGAATGTCGCGGCCGTGACCCTGGCCTCTTTCTCCTCCGGTTCCGGTATCTCGTAGGAACCCGGTTTAAGCTCTTTCAAATGCGCTACCCTGAAAAACGCGAGATGGCTCCTGCCTGCCTTTATCACCCTCGGGTAATAGACCTCTTTGCCTTCCTCGTTTGCCTTCTGGAAGAGCTCGTCGGTCAGCACCTCGTTGGAGAAGCTTGAGTACAGCGCCAGTCTACCGGCGTTCCGGTAAAGCGGCGACCTCAAAAACCTCTTCTGGACCCGTAAGCTCAGACGGTAGACCTCCTCGAACGCCATCTCGCGGCGGACTTCGAGGAGACGGGCCCTCAGGCGCTCCTTAATGGCGGACCTGTTCATTTACCTTTTCGGTGAAAGGATAGGGAGAGAGGTTTGAAGCTGCAGGAGTAGAGAACAATCAATAGGCCAGGCTAAAAAAGCGGGCCCGGTTTCCGGTATCTCACCGTATGTCTATTTCCATGAATCACGAGTGTCATTAAAAACCTGAGTTTCCCAAAGCTTATATGGAAAGTCCCTTAAACAAAACCCCGTAAAACCTTCTTTCCCCCGCTTGAGCCGTGTCTTAAGTTATTTGAACCTGTTGTGAAACAGGTGGGCGCCTTTAGTAACGGTTTTCGGCACTCCCGCAAGGGGATACGCCGGCCGCCGCCAGGGAAGGCTCCCTGATTTAGAATGTTGGTTCTAAATAAACTTGCGATCACAAACCCAGCAGGGGAGAAGCGGGAAGCTATTATACTGTTCTCCTGTCGATCCTCTTGGCGAGCTCTTCCGATCTCCTTCCCAACCTTTCAAGCATCTCCTTTGTCTTAATTACCTCACCGGTAATATTCAAGGCGGCTAAAAGCGCCAGATCCAGGGTCGAAACTGCCTTAGTGTTTTCCTTTACCTCCTCTATCTTAGTATTTAGGTAGTTTTCAACTGTTCGGATGTAATCTTCACCCTCTTCGCTCTTAACGACCAGCCTGTGTCCGTATATCTTGAGCTCGATGACCTTTTTCAAATCATGCTCCTTCATGCCCTTTGAATCAGTCCCTCGAGCCTCTCGAGCAGGCCGTCGACCTTCTCCTTGACAAGCCCTTTTTCCTTGTCAAGCCGCCCGATCTTCTCGTTAAGAGTTTCGACCTCGGCTTCCCTGGCCCTCAACACATCTTTAAGACCGCGGTTTTCAGCCTTTAGAGTCTCAAGGTCGGCCAAAAGCCTTGTGAGACCTTCCTCGAGCCTGTCGAAGTTATCAAGCGCCATAAAAAAAAGCCTCCAGTTCTAATTTATATTACTTTTTTCATCAATAGAAGTCAAGAATAATAGACGGCAAGGCGCAGGGTTATTCGCCGGGGGCCTCCGGCGAATAAAAACGCCGTTAATCCGTCGTGTTAGCCACGGAACAGCCCAGCCCGAAATGAAAAAAAGCCCCGCCGTACTCAACGGCGGGGCTACCTGTATTGGACCCGGATTTTACAAGCTTTGTGTATTTATCAATAGGCGTAAAGGTTGCCGTACGGCCTTGAAGAGACCGGGACGAGCTTCTTGAACTTCTTGCTCATTACCTCTTTGATATCAAGGCCCAGGTCGGCGCAGTACTCCGTCAGCGCGTTTTTCAGGACCTTCATGTCGTCTTCGTCCGGGTCGAGGATTCCCACCTCGGCGCCGCAGTTCTTCTTGTCGACCTCGCCCCTGACGAAGATCGTACCGCCGTGCATGCCGGTCCCGAGATAGTCTCCGACTATCGGACCGTCCGGCTTGAGGCCCAGGAGTATCAGGAGCCCGCCGGCGAGATATTCGCCGAAGAAGTCCCCGGCCGTGCCTCCGACGATGATCGTGGGGGATTGCTTTTTGTTGCCCTTCATGTGGATGCCTATCCTGTAGCCGACATCGCCAAGGATATGGAGCTTTCCGCCCCTCATGCCGTAGCCCAGGACGTCTCCGGCGTTACCCTCTATTATGACCTTGCCGGCGTTCATGGTGTTGCCGATGTTGTCCTGCGCGTTGGACTTGATCCTTATCGTCGGGCCGTCCATGAAGGCCGCCAAGTCGTTTCCGGGCACGCCTTCGAGCACGATAGTGGCATTGCCCGAGAGCCCGTCGCCTATATAGTACTGGCCGTTTACATTCCTGACCGTCACTTCCTTCTCGCCTTTGGCCAGGGCCTCGCGGATCCTGGCGTTAAGGTCGCGGTAATATATGCCGGCTGCGTCAATCTCAAACATTTTTCAGATCTCCTTCATGTGAACACTCCCGGCGCTTGAAGCCGCCGGGTTTTAAAATTCTCCGACATGGATCGCGTAGAATTTTGACGGTAAAGATAAAAGAATCAGCCCCGGTTACACTCCGGCCCCGGTTACCTGCCGGCGGGTTTAACGCCGAGGATATCGAGCGTCTGCGTGTCAAGACCAACTCCGCGGAGCCTCTCGCGGTTGCCCCTGAGGCTTTCAACCGCGTTTATGCCGAGGGCGCCAAGTATCTCCTTAAGCTCGTGCGTCCATGCGTGTATGAGGTTTACGAGCCTGTCGGCGTAGATCTCAGGGTCGAGGCGCGCCGTGAGCTCGGGCCTCTGGGTCGTTATGCCCCAGGAGCAGTTTCCGGTGTAGCACTTTCCGCAGGTCGTGCAGCCCATGGTTATCAACGCGGCCGTGGCTATGGCCACGGAGTCCGCGCCCAGGGCCAGGGCCTTGGCGGCGTCCGCGCTCGACCTGATGCCTCCGGCGGCGATGATAGACGCCTCGTTTCTTATGCCTTCCTGCCTGAGCCTGTCGTCAACGGCGGCTATCGCGTACTCTATCGGGATGCCGAGGTGGTCGCGTATGATGGAGGGCGCGGCTCCCGTGCCGCCCCTGAACCCGTCGAGGTACACTATGTCGGCCCCGGCGCGCACGATCCCGGAGGCTATGGCCGCGACATTATGCACGGCGGCTATCTTGACGGAGACCGGCTTGTAGTTCGTCGCCTCTTTGATGGCGTATATGAGCTGTCTTAAGTCCTCGATCGAGTATATGTCGTGCTGCGGGGCCGGAGAAAGCGCGTCCGTGCCCACGGGTATCATCCTGGTCCTTGCCACCTCGAGCGGGATCTTCTCGCCCGGGAGGTGGCCGCCTATGCCGGGTTTCGCGCCCTGGCCTATCTTGATCTCCACGGCGACTCCGGCGTTCAAGTACTCGGGGTTCACCCCGAACCTGCCGGAGGCGACCTGGACGATTATGTTGTCCTTGTACGGCAGGAGGTCCTCGTGCAGACCGCCCTCGCCGGTGTTCATGAGTATTCCGCACTCCCTGGCGGCGTGCGCCAGGACCTTCTGCGCGTTCAGGCTTATCGAGCCGAAGGACATCGGCGAGAATATTATCGGCACCTCGATCTTTATCTGCGGGGGCATCCTGTCCTTAAGCCTGGGTTTTCCGTCCTTGCCCTTCTCAAGCTCAACGCTTGAGGGTTTCTTCCCGAGATAGGTCCTGAGTTCCATCGGCTCCCTCAACGGGTCTATCGACGGGTTAGTGACCTGGCACGCGTCTATCAAAAGGTTGTCGAAGAGTATCGTGTACGGCAGGTCGCTTCCCATGCCCGTAAGCGGGATACCGCCGGTCTCGGCCTGCCTCTTTATGTTCCTGATGTTGTGGAAGCCCCAGTAGGCGTTGTTCTTGAACTTCGTCGGGTTATCGACTATCTCGATGGCCTCTTCCGGGCAGTAGTGGTAGCACCTCAGGCACTTGACGCACTTGGAAGTGTTGATGACTATCTTGTCTCCGCCCCAGGAGTAGACCCCCCAGCCGCAGTTCTGAATGCATCTTTTGCACCTGATGCACTTCTCTCTATCTATTGTCGCCAGATACTCAGGCGGTGCCAGACTCTTGAACATTACTTCCTCCCATTTTCAATCCGCCCCCGCTCTCTTCGGTGAAGCCCGCGGACGGCGCGCAATCTTACTGTCGCGTATATTAAACCTGTCAGTCTTCCAGTTCGACGATCACGGGCTGACCCGCCCTCGGGGCCCAGACCTTCTCCGGCGCCGGGCATATCGCCCTTATGGCCGACTCTTCGGAGGCCATGTAGGTGATGTCGTCCTTTACGGCCGCCACGAGCGGGCGGAGCTTGATCCTGTCGTTTATGCCGACAAGCCCCTTGCCGTGGCCGAAGAGGATCGAGAACGGGCCGTTCAAGAGCGCGCTCCCGTAGGTCTGCCTTAAGGCCGTCAGGACCTCCCTGTCGTCTTTTTCCATCTCGTCTATCTTCTTCCAGAAGGGAGAGGCAAGCGCCATGGCGGCGGCCGGGATAGAAAGGCCGTGCTTCCTTATGAGGAGGTCGAGGAGATAAGTGACGACCTCGGTGTCGGTCAAAAGAGTCAGCTTGTAGCCGTACATCTCCAGGTATCTCTTGTTTATCCCGTATGACGATATCTCGCCGTTATGGACGATGGACCAGTCCAGGAGGGTAAACGGATGGGCCCCTCCCCACCAGCCCGGCGTGTTCGTGGGGAACCGGGTGTGTGCGGTCCAGATGTAGCCAGAGTAGTCCTCGATCCTGAAGAACTCGGCGATGTCCGAGGGGTTTCCAACTCCCTTGAACGCGCCCATGTTCTTTCCCGAAGAGAAGATATAGGCCCCTTCGACCTCGGAGTTTATCTTCATGACCGAGTTGACCACGAAGTCGTCTTCAGCGATCTCTCCGACGAGCCTTTCCTTCAGGGGTTGTACGAAGTACCTTACCAGAAGCGGGCTTATGGAGATGGCCTTTACCGGGAAGGTCGGTATCTCCTCGACCTTCTCGACCTTGTAGTTGTTCTTTAGGTACTCCTCGACGGTCCTCCTGACGGAAGGCTCGTCGAACATTATATGGAAGGCGTAGAAGTCCTTGAACTTGGGGTATATGCCGTAGGCGGCGTATCCTGCGCCCAGGCCGTTGCCCCTGTCGTTCATAAGACAGAGCGACTTTACGATATCCGCGCCGCCTATCATCCTTTTCTTCGTGCTTATAAGACCCGTAAGCCCGCAGCCTGATATGTCTTTCTGATAATTGTGGTCCACCGTGTCACCTTCTCTTTTATATTATCCGTATTGTCATTTTAAACCGGACTTGTTTTTAACGCTCTTAAACCCCCGGGGGCTTAAAGCCCGGGGAGGGTTCATTCGGTCTTTCCGCCGTGCCCCCGGCCCTTCTCCCTGGATTCCTTAAGGAGCGCGTAGAGCTTTTTGAACTCCTCGGCCCCGGAGCCCTTCGCCTCAGGCAGACCGAGCTTCTTTCTGGCCGGTATCGCGGGCTCGCCGAGCCGGGATGTCTTTACGAACATCTCCCAGCCCCTTTTGACCTGCGTCGGGTGGACGCCCCTTTTGGCGGCTATGGTCCTCATCGCGGTCATGGCGTTCTCGAACCCGTAGTGCTGGTAGCACATCTCAAGGCAGTAGTGGCACTCCAGACACTCCCAGATGTGTTTGGAGTTTATCCACTTCTCGTGGCTCCCGTCGAGTATGTCCTTTATGACTTCCCTCGGGTCGTAGCCAGGGATATTGACGCACGAGGGGCATATACTGAAACAGGCCCCGCACTTCGAGCACATCTCAAGCAGTTTTAAATTCAAAGAGGCTTCCAACACGGCTCTACCCCGCTGTTTGATTAAAGGTAAAAACTAACCCAGGCCCTCGGCCCCAGTCACATTAAGCCCCTCGGAGAGGTCTTCGTCCCTGCTCGCTTTCTCTCCGAGCGACTCCCACTTCTTCACAAACGGCATGCAGTCCACCCTGTGGGCGGTCATGCCGAGCTCATCGGGGGAGTATCCCATGGAAAGTCCCAGCAATTCCGTAAAGTAGATGACCGGTATCCCGTACTTCTCCCCTTCCTTTTCCATGAGGAACTGGTTGTTGTCGAACTGGAGGAAGCAGGACGGACAGCAAAGCACCAGGGCGTCGGCCCCGATTGCCTTCAATTCCCGGAGCTTTATCCTTGCGAAGTGCAGGGCCATCTCGTGCTGGTCTATCCTGTCGAGCCCCTGCCCGCAGCACATGAGCTTTGTCGGGAACTCGAGGCTTTCGGCCCCCATGGCCCTGATTATATTATCGAACTTCTTCGGTATGAGCGGGTCGTCGTTCTTGAGCGCGTGCGACGGCCTTATCATGTGGCAGCCGTAATGAAGGGCTATCTTCATGCCGGAGAAGTCCTTCTTCATCATCCTCTTTATCGCGTGCAGCCCTACGGTATCGTGGAAGAACGGGACAAGGTGCGACAGCTTCGCCTTCCCCTTGAACTCCCTGCCGACCTGCTTTAAAAACGAGTTGACATGGTCTTTCTCCTTCGGGTTGGCGTTAAGCTCGCTCTCCACCGTGGCGAGGTTCGACACGCACCCGGTGCACGGGCTTACGAGGTCGCAGTCCAGCTCATCCACCAGCGCGACATTCCTCGCGGCGGTCAGAGTGAACATCCCGTGGTCGACATTGTTTACGAGCGACTTCTCCGGACAACATGTAAAACCGTCTACGTCCCTGTACGGGAGCTTGAAGGCTTCCAGGACGATGCGGGTGGATTTCTCGATAAAAGGGAAACGGGTCTGTATGGTGCAGCCCCAGAATACGGCGAACTCTCTCATCAGCTCAAGGATTCCTTGGATCCGGCCAAACATTCGTTGTGTAGATACATAGGATAAGGCCCCGGCCCCTTTAAACAGGGGCCGGGGCTTCCATCCGTTTCCGAAAAATCCGCAAACCGGCCTGCCTATCTGCGTAAGCATCGGCCCCTGCCGGTCCGCTTATCCATTTTATCACGGGTTACTTTAAGCCTGTAGAACCGTCGTCAGAGTTAGGCGGGAACGCAGGCGTCAACCGGGCAAACCTCAGCGCATTTCGGCTGGTCATAATGCCCTTTGCACTCAACGCAGATATTCGGATCGATCACATAGATGTCACCTTCCGTAATAGCGCTTACCGGACACTCCGGCAAACATACTCCGCATGCTACACAGTCTTCGGTTATCTTAAGAGACAAGCTGAATCACCACCTTCCGTTTTTTCGTTATATTTATCAAAGCAAGTCACATCATCTATTGTACACAGTATACTATACCACGCGGAGACAATATACAAGATTTTTTTTAGTCCTGACCAGCCCCGGTAAGAACCGGTTGTCCGCCTTAAAGCCCCCCTGAAAAGGCCAAAGAATCATATTTTAGAACTTTTCAACCGACAAATCAACTTAAAACGGACGGGTCAGAACTTGAGGGCCATAAGCTTAAGCTCCGTCATCTCCTCTATGGCGTACTTGACCCCTTCTCGACCGAACCCGCTCATCTTCACCCCGCCGTAGGGCATGTTATCGACCCTGTAGGTCGGGATGTCGTTTATGACGACCCCTCCGACTTCAAGCGTCTCATAGGCGTAAAATACCCTGCCCATATCTTTCGTAAAGACCCCGGCCTGAAGCCCGTAGAGCCCCGAGTTTACCTTATCGACTGCCTCCTCGAAGCTGTCGTACGGCTCAAGGGAGACTACCGGCGCGAAGACCTCCGAACCGCATACCTTCATCGAGGGCCGGGTGCCCGTAAGTACCGTCGGCGGGAAGTAACTGCCCTGCCTCTCGCCCCCGGCCAAAAGAACCGCGCCCTCTGCCACGGCCTCCTTTACCCACTCATCCGTCCTTGCCGCCGCCGCCTCCTCTATCATCGGGCCGATGTCGGTCGTCTCATCGAGCGGGTCGCCGGATTTAAGTTTCGAGCAGTTCTCAAGGAACAATTCCTTGAACCTCCCGAATACCTTTTTATGGACATAGATCCTCTGGACCGATATGCAGACCTGCCCCGCATACGCGAACGCACCCGCGGTGCACCTTTTCGCGGCGTACTCGATATCCGCGTCCTCGTGGACTATCGCCCCGGCGTTTCCGCCGAGCTCAAGGGTGACCTTCTTTGTGCCTGCCCTGTCCTTAAGCATCCAGCCGACATTCGCGCTCCCGGTGAAGGTGAGCTTCTTGACCCTCTCGTCGGAAAAGAGCCTCCCGGCCTGCTCGTTCGATGTGACGATGACATTAAGGCCGCCGGCGGGCCAGCCCGCCTCCGTCACTATTTCGGCGAGGATAAGCGCCGAGAGGGGGGTTTTCTGCGCTGGCTTCATTATTATGGGGTTACCCGAGGCCATCGCAGGGGCGACCTTGTGCGCAACAAGGTTTAAGGGGAAGTTGAAGGGAGAGATCCCCAGTACCACCCCTACGGGGAACCTCCTTATTATACCGACCCTGCCTTCGGAGCCGGGCATCATGTCAAGCGGAATGACCTCGCCGCCAAGCCTTTTGGACTCCTCGGCGGCAAGCTCGAAAGTCGATACGGCGCGCAGGACCTCGCCCCTTGCGTCCCTTATGGGTTTACCGGCCTCAAGGGCTATTGTCCTCGCCAGCTC
>JACRCJ010000292.1 GCA_016219075.1 Deltaproteobacteria bacterium
AAAAGTCCGTAGGGCTGACCATCCACCTGAAAGAGATACCTGAGAGGACGAAGGCCGCCCAGCCGTCGAGCAACTACATCATAACGCTTCACGGGGCCGACAAGGCAGGCATCGTCTACAGGTGCGCCGAAGCGCTCTCAAGGTACGGCGTCAACATAACGGACCTTGAGACAAAGGTGATAGGCGACGAAAAGAAGGTCTACATCATGGTCATGGAGGTCTGGTCTCCGGACGGGGCCGACATTAAAAAACTTGAAAAAGAGCTCGACGCCATCGGCGCCGGCCTCGGCGTGACCATCAAGATAAAACCGATCGAGGCGTTCGAGCCTCTCTGAACGACACCCATCAGGCTCCATGGCGATACTGGAAATAATAAAATACCCTGATGAGCGCCTTAAGACGAAAAGCTCCGTGGTCGAGACCATAGACGCCGCAACACACTCTTTCATCGGGGACCTTGTCGATACGATGAGGGCTTCTCCGGGCGTGGGGCTTGCGGCTTCGCAAATAGGCCGTCTCATAAGGGTCATAGCCGTCGATGTCACCCCCAAAAACCCGGGCCACGGCCTCATAGTGCTCATAAACCCGGAGATAACCGGGTCTTCCGGGGCCAAAGTCGGCCGGGAAGGGTGTCTCTCTGTCCCGGAATATACCGCGAACATAACGAGAGCAACTAACATAACCGTCAGGGGGGTCGGCAAGGACGGTAGAGAGACGGTAATAGAGTCCGAGGGGTTTGAGGCAGTAGCGTTGCAGCACGAGATCGACCACCTCGACGGGATACTCTTCATCGACAGGATAGCGAGCATGAAACGGGACCTCTTCAAGAGGAAGATAAAGGATATGTAGGCCCTTACCCCCTCCCTGCCTTTCAACTCCTTCAAAGCCTCCGGAAACATGATAAAAGACTGCGATTCTCCCTGCCCCGGTATTGTCAACCAAGATAACCTTCGAGTTGACAATAAGGCCCTTTCGTGCTATTTTTTAATGATTTGAAGGTATTTTGACCTTGATGAGACCTCCCCGGCATCCAGGATGCGGGGAGGTCCATCGGTAAACCCTTCAAAGACCGTTCGATATCCAGGCTCCGGCTGATTAAACGCACCGGAAAATTATTAAGAAAACATCAGGTTATCTTTCATCGGAAGGCGATATGAAAAAAGACGGCATCCTTAAAAAAGCGCTTGAAAAAGGCCTCTCCGGAGAGGGGCTTACCGCACCGGAAGCGTTGGATTTTACAGGGCTTCCAAACGACGCGCTCTACGAGATACTCGCGGTAACCGAAAGAGTCAGGAGAGAGCACAAGGGCGTGGAGGTAAACCTCTGCTCGATAGTCAACGCCAAGAGCGGGCTGTGCAAGGAGGACTGCTCGTTCTGCTCGCAGTCGGTACAGTACAATACAGGCGTAAGCGAGTACCCGATGGCCGGGCCCGGCAAGCTCGTAGAGGCGGCGCGGGCAGCCGAGGCCGACGGCGCCAGAGAGTTCTCGATAGTCACGAGCGGGACGAAGGTCGAAAAGGAGCGGGATGTGGCAACACTTGCCGCGGCCTTGAGGGAGATGAAAGGGTCTGTGGGGATGGAGCGTTGCGCCTCGTTGGGGATACTCACAAGAGAGGTGCTAACCCGGCTTAAAAGCAGCGGCCTTGAGAGCTACCACCACAACCTTGAGACCGGGAGATCGTTTTTCCCGAAGGTCTGCACTACTCACGAGTACGACGACGATGTGGAGGTCGTAAGAGTTGCAAAGGAGCTCGGCTTCTATGTCTGCTCCGGCGGGATATTCGGGCTCGGAGAGGCGTGGGAGGACAGGATCGAGCTCGCATCCACTCTAAAGGAGCTCGGTGTGGACTCCATCCCGGTAAACTTCTTAAACCCCAGGCCCGGCACCCCGCTTGAGTCCGCCAAAAACCTTACCCCCGCAGAGTGCCTGAAAATCATAGCGCTTTTGCGCCTGATGGCGCCGAAGAAGGATATCGTCATATGCGGAGGGCGAAGCGTGAACCTGAGGGACCTGCAGCCACTGATCTTCGCCGCGGGAGCCAACGGCATGATGATAGGGAACTACCTTACTACTCCCGGAAGGGACCCCGGAGAAGACAGACGGATGATAGCGGACCTTGGGCTTAAACCGCGGGGACACTCGCACTGACGCCTCTTCCGGTCTGATCAAAAAAACTCCGGCGGTTGACCATGTACTCATTCATAACCGAAGAGCTTGAAAGGATAAGGGCCTCGGGGCTTAAGCGCGCCATGAAGGCCGTAGAGGGGCCGCAGGGCCCGACCATCACGGTGGACGCAATGGAGTGCGTGCTCCTGTGCTCCAACGACTACCTGGGCCTTGCCAACCACCCGGCGGTAAAAGAGGCGGCCAAAAAGGCGATAGACCGCTGGGGCTTCGGCTCGGGGGCATCGCGTCTGGTCTCCGGGAACATGGCGCCCCACGCAGAGCTTGAGGAGCGCATACGCCGGTTCAAGGGGACCGAGGCCGCGCTCCTCTTCAACTCGGGCTACCAGGCGAACATCGGCCTCATATCGGCCCTCTCGGACAGGGCCACCGATATATTTTCCGACAGGCTCAACCACGCTTCAATAGTGGATGCCTGCCGTCTAAGCCTTGCTTCAGTAAAGAGATACCCCAACAGGGACGCCGGTTCTCTTGAGAGGCTTTTAAAGAAATCGACGGCCAGACACAAGCTCATCGTCACGGACGGGGTCTTCAGCATGGACGGAAGCATAGCCCCGTTAAAAGAGATAGCCGGGCTCCTCGACAGATACAACGCCCTTCTGATAGTAGACGACGCGCACTCAACCGGCGTGCTCGGCAAAACGGGCCGGGGGACTCTGGAGCACCTTGGCGTTGAGCACCCCTCCATTGTCCACATGGGCACGCTCGGCAAGGCATTAGGGTCGTTCGGGGCGTTCATAGCCGGGAGCGATAGCCTCATCGAGCTCCTTATCTCAAAGGCCCGCCCGTTCATCTACACCACGGCGCTTCCCCCCTCGGCAGCCGCGGCCTCCATCGCCGCCATAGACATAATAGAGCGCGAGCCGGGGTTGAGAGAAAAACTTTGGGCGAATGTCGAGTTCTTCAAACAAAACCTCCCCGTTGGGATAAACACCCTCGGAAGTCCCACCCAGATAATACCGATAGTCCTGGGGGACGCTTCAAGGACTATGGAAGCGAGCAAGAACCTCCTTGAAAGGGGCGTATTCATCCAGGGCATACGCCCGCCTACGGTCCCTGAGAAGACCTCAAGGCTCAGGGTCACCGTCACTGCCGCGCTCGAAAGGGAGGAGCTTAAAAAGGCGTTAGACGCAATAAAAGAGGAGCTTATACGGTAATGGATACCCTACTTTTCATACACGGCTGGGCGACAGACGGCTTTGTCTGGGAAGGCGCGGCCAACGCGCTCGGAGGGGATAAGAATATCGTGAACCTGTTGCTGCCCGGCCACGGCGGGACGCAATCATGGGACGCCCCGACGCTCTCTCCTGCCGTAAAGGAAGTGGAGGGCCGCATATCGGCTCTTCCCGACGGGTCGGTGATAGGCGTAGGCTGGTCGCTCGGGGCCGAGGTCCTTTTGGCTTCACTCGGAATACTTAAAAAAAAGTTCAAGGCACTGGTGCTCGTAGGGGCCACCCCGTGTTTTGTTGAGAAGGACGATTTTCCGTGGGGCCAGCCGGGACCCCTTGTGAAACGGATGATACTCGACATGAAAAAAGACCCGGCGGCGACCGTTGACAGGTTCTACGGCCTTAACTTCACCGAGGCCGAGCTTGAAAACGAAGGCGCCAAAAGATTGATCGAGAGGTACAGGTACCCCGGCCCGGTTGACTGCTCAAGGGAGGCCCCCGGGTGCTTTCCTCTCTTCGACTACGACGGGATAATAACGGCGCTCGAAGCCCTCTACCGGACTGATCTTCGTGAGGCGTTGGGCCTGATAGATACC
>JACRCJ010000050.1 GCA_016219075.1 Deltaproteobacteria bacterium
CCAAAGGGTCCAAGGAACCTGTATTGTTTTTGTTTATCCATAAATTGAAGCCTTTATTATAACAAAATCCCCCTATTGTGTCTATCGGCCAGAGGAAAACCTCAACGATATTAAACGGTTGATTACTGCACGGCAAGAGCTGTTTTTTTGGAAAAGAATACTTGACAAAATTGATAAGGTATAATAAATTGGATAATATGAAAAAAGCAGGGGGCTTTTTTCCACTCGTCTTTGTAAAAAGAGGTATACTTTATTGAGATTATCCACGAAAGGACAGTACGCAGTCAGGGCGATGGTCAACCTCGCCACCCACTCCGGTGAAAGACCAGTCACGCTGAAGGACATCTCGGTGGACGAGGGGATATCGCTTTCGTATCTCGAACAGCTCTTCGTGAAGCTCAGGAAGGGCAATATTGTAAAGAGCGTACGGGGGCCGGGGGGAGGCTATGTGCTGGCCAAACCCCCCTCACAGATAAGCGTCGGAGAGGTCATCTCGGTAGTCGAGGAGCCTTTAAACCCGGTGGCCTGCCTCGATGACGGCTCGGTGGTCTGCGACAGGTCCAAAAGGTGCATAACACAGAAGGTATGGAGGGGTCTGGCCGAGAAGATCGCCGAGTTCCTCCACTCCGTAACCATAGAAGACTTGAGTAACGAGGTAAAGAACCTGGACATAAGCGACCCTCCGGGCGCTACAGATCTCTGCGGGACCGTAACGGATTGAAAGGAGGATTTAATTGAACAAAATATATTTCGACCATAACGCCACCACCCCGGTACTGAACGAGGTATTCGAGGCTATGGTGCCTTACCTGAAAGACCAGTGGGGAAACCCGTCGAGCATACATTGGGCCGGAAGGGGCACGAAAAAACCGATGGAGGACGCCAGGGAACAGGTCTGCAAGCTCTTGAACTGCGCCCCCCTTGAACTTATCTTCACAAGCTCCGGCACCGAGGGCGACAACCACGCAATAAAGGGCATCGCGTACGCAAAGAAGGCCTTGGGCAACCACATAATAACCACGAAGGTCGAACACCCGGCGGTCCTGAACACCTGCAAGTACCTCCAGAAAGAGGGCTTCGATGTGACCTACCTCGATGTGGACTCCGGCGGTATGATAGACCTCGAGGCCCTCAAGGCCGCCATCACCCCAAAGACGATCCTTATCACCGTGATGTACGCCAACAACGAGACAGGGGTCCTATTCCCCATAAAGGAGATCGGCGACATCGCAAAGGAGCGCGGGGTGACCTTCCACACCGACGCCGTACAGGCCGCCGGGAAGGTCCCGATAGACACGCAGAAATTGAATGTAGACCTCCTGACGATATCCGGCCACAAGCTCTACGGGCCCAAGGGGATGGGCGCGCTCTACGCGAAAAGGGGCGTGAGGCTCGTGCCCCTCATCCACGGAGGCCACCACGAGAGGAACAGGAGGGGCGGAACGGAAAACGTCGCCGGGATAATCGGCATGGGCAAGGCCGCCGAGGTCGCGCTTAAAGACATGGACAGGGAGATAGAGCACTTGAAGACCCTCAGGGACCGCCTTGAGAAGGGCATGGCCGAGAGGGTCCCCCACATAAAGGTCAACGGACATCCGGAAAAGAGGCTCCCGAACACCTCCAACATCAGCTTCGAGTTCGTCGAGGGCGAATCGCTCCTGTTGAGCCTCGACATGAAGGGGATCGCCGCCTCGAGCGGCTCGGCCTGCACATCCGGAAGCCTCGAACCGTCGCATGTGCTCCTGGCGCTTGGCTTAAGCCACGAGATGTCCCACGGCTCGGTGAGGTTCAGCCTCGGCAAATCGAACACCGTCGGGGAGATAGACTACCTCCTTGAGATAATGCCCCCGATAGTGGAGAGGATGAGGAGCATGTCGCCGCTTTACGCCGGGGCCAAGTCATAAAAACATGGCCGCCGATAACATAAAAACCGGAATCTGTGATATAATCCGTACGAGGTTAAGTCTTTTTAAGGAGAGGGCAATATGTACAGTGAAAAGGTGATGGACCACTTCTCAAACCCGAGAAACGTCGGCGAAGTGGACAACGCGGACGGGAGCGGCACGGTCGGGAACCCCGCCTGCGGCGACATAATGAAGCTCACTATCAAGGTCGAAAACGACGTGATAACCGACGTAAAGTTCAAGACCTTCGGATGCGGCGCCGCCATAGCCACAAGCTCCATGGTCACCGAGCTTGTGAAGGGCAAGAAGCTCGACGAAGCCGAGGGCATCTCGAACAGCTCGGTAGCCGAGGCGCTCGACGGGCTTCCTCCGGTAAAGATGCACTGCAGTAACCTTGCCGCCGACGCGCTGCACGCCGCCATAGAAGACTACAAGAAGAAACACGAGCATAAGTAAGGCGCAGCCCGTTTGGGGGCCGGTAAACGGCGCAGCTGCC
Organism: Deltaproteobacteria bacterium; assembly: GCA_016219075.1. Taxonomy (GTDB): domain Bacteria; phylum Desulfobacterota; class GWC2-55-46; order GWC2-55-46; family GWC2-55-46; genus JACRCH01. Next base: position 2,401 of record JACRCJ010000050.1, read on the forward strand.
CGCCGGACTTAAAGAAGGGACTTCGTTCCCACAGTCTCCAAAGACCGCTCGCAGGACTCAGGCGGACCGGACGCATAGGATATTAAAAAAACCCCCGTGAAAAACGGGGGTTTTTTTATCCCCTTTCTCCGTCCCCCCCCACCGGACGCGGGCCTTCCAGGCGAAGGGAAGGCCCGTTGAAGCCCATTTTTTTATGGATTAATCGGGATTTCTTTATTAAAATTAATAAAATACCGCCTTTAAAGGCGCCCCCGGAACGCCCCGCCGGCCAAGCCGTACTTATACGGGGAGAGTCCACTGAAGGTTTTTTTATGTCCAAAAAAAGAGTAGTCGTCGCGATGAGCGGCGGGGTCGATTCGTCAACGGCCCTTGCGGTCCTTAAAGACCGGGGGTACGACTGCGTCGGGGTATCGATGCAGCTATGGGACTACTCCAAAAAGGAGGAGGCGAGCGGGGCCACGGGCGGGTCCTGCTGCTCGCTTGACGACATCCACGACGCCAGAAGCGTAGCCGACAGGCTCGGAGTCCCCTTCTATGTGGTCAATGTCGAGGAGGCCTTCTCAAAAGAGGTAGTCGATTACTTCGTCAAGGGCTACCTTACGGGCCGGACCCCTAACCCGTGCGTAAAGTGCAACCAGGTGCTCAAGTTCGAGGTCCTTTTAAAGAAGGCCCTGGGCCTTGAGGCCGACTATCTCGCAACGGGCCACTACGCCCGGATAGAGAAGACCCCGGAGGGCTTGAGGCTCCTGAAGGGGGCCGACCCGGACAAGGACCAGAGCTACTTTCTCTTTACCATGACCGAAGACCAGCTCTCCAGGGTGCTCTTCCCCGTGGGGGCGATGACGAAAAAAGAGGTCCGCGAAAAGGCGCGCTCGCTTGGAGTCAAGACCTCCGAGAAAAAAGAGAGCCAGGAGATATGCTTTGTCGAGGAGCCGAGCTACACGGACTTTTTATCCTCGAGGATAGAAAAAAGGACCGGAGAGATAGTCTCCTTTGACGGCCAAGTCCTGGGGGCGCATACCGGGCTCTTCAACTACACGATCGGACAGAGAAAGGGGCTGGGCCTCTCGGGAGGGCCTTTCTATGTGCTCGACATGGACCTCCCCTCAAACCGCCTCATCGTCGGCCCCGGGGATTTGTTGTACTCAAAGGGGCTTGTAGCCGGCGAGATAAACTGGATAAACCGCGGGGCGAAAGAAAAGGCGAGAGCGGGGCTGAAGGCCGATACGAAGATACGCTACAGGCACCCGGGCGCGCCGTCCACTGTAAAGCTCCTTGAAGACGGCAGGGTAATCGTAGAATTTTCAGAGCCGCAGAAATCGGTCACTCCTGGACAGGCCGCCGTCTTTTACGACAAAGACGAGGTCCTCGGGGGCGGCTGGATAGAGGAGGCCGTTAAAGACTGATGGGAGATACTGCTCCGCGGCCCAGGACCGTCTCAATCTCCACGCTCGGCTGCAAATCGAACCAGTACGATTCTTCGGCCCTTGAGGACTC
>JACRCJ010000290.1 GCA_016219075.1 Deltaproteobacteria bacterium
CCGCGCGCCTCGGGGCTATTGCTCGGCTCGCTGTCAAGCTCGCGCGCAATAAATACAGAGGCTTGCTCGCTCACTCTCCTTTATGCTCGCTACGCAATGCCCCTGGTGTTTTGTTAAAAACAATACAAAACATCTAATAACATAGGTTGTTTTCAGATACCTCGGAGCGAGCTGCGGGGAGGTTAACTTTTTTAGCGTTCTGAAACCCCTGGTGGTTCAAGTCCATGGAGGGTTCATTTATCTTTACCAGTTACGGCAACCCGGTGATATAATTAAGGCACCACGGAGGTCATCATATGGCTGAGGACTTTAACTGCGCTCTCGGCGCTTCAGCGGCTACGGTAAACAATAAGAGAATAACCTTTGTCGTCTACATCCTTCAGGCGGCCGGCCTCTTTATCGGGCTGCCCTTTATAGCCGGCGTTATCATCAACTACATAAAAAGGGCGGACCTTAAAGGGAGCTGGCTTGAATCGCACTGCAGGTGGCAGATAAGGACCTTCTGGTTCAGCCTCCTGTGGGCGTTCATCGGGGTAGCGACTTTTGTCTTTTTGGTCGGGAACCTTATCCTCATAGCCGACGGGGTATGGATAATATACAGAATAGTGAAGGGGCTCCTCTATCTTAACGAGGAGCGGGAGATGTACCCGCACACCCCGAAGAGGGCGTAGAGCCGGGATTACGCGTCTTAAAACCCTTCTGAAAGGTCCTTATGAACAATATAATGGAACTGCTTACAGGTTTTGAAGAGAACGCCGCGAGGCTCTATGACAAGGCGGCTCTGAAGTTCAAGGACGACCCCGTCCTCAACAAGTTCCTCTCGACCCTTGCCGATGACGAAAGGACTCATCGCGACTACCTCGTAAAGGCCTCCGGACTTCTCAGGAAACGCATCCCCGGCCGTGTCGTAGCCATAGACGGCTCCACAATAGAGAGGGTCAAGGAAGTACTGAAGGCCCAGGAAAGGATAATGGACGGGGAGAGGTTCAGCAAGGCCGCGCTCTTCGATTTTATCGTCGCCAACGAGTTCTCGGAATGGAACGACCTCTTCCTTTACGCCGTTAATGTGGCGAAGAACGACTGCGCCGAGTTCATCCCGGCCCTGGTGACCACGCAGAAGCACAAACGGTTCATCGAGCGGTTCATCGAGTCCCGGCCCGACCTCCAGGGCCAGCTCAAGACTCTAACAGGGTGTTGAAAAAGTCCTTCCATGGCTTTTTCAACTACGATTTGGCCGGAGTGAATCCGTCCAAATCTCACAAATTGCTTTTTATAATGTTGGTGCGCCTCTTGCTTCGATTATGGCTTTACTTGCCGTATGGTCACGGGTGCTTTCTATTAACGCTAAAAAAGTCTCGCAATTTGGCAATCCATCCATGGATTGCCGGGGGACCCGCCCATAGGGTGGGTCGGGCTGTTTTTCAACAGCCTGCTAAAGGGGCTGTCCACGGTCTGGGAGGAAAAGATCCTTATCGTGGACGACGAAAAGATGGTGGCGGACGCCCTGGAGGCGATCGTCGAGGACGAGGGGCTGGTGGAGAGCGCCTCAAACGGGAGAAAGGCCCTTGAAATGATCGGCGAGAAGTACTACGCCGTCATCATAACCGATATCGATATGCCGGTGATGAACGGGCTGGATTTCTACAGGGAGGCGGTTAGGCGTTTCCCCTCCATAAAGGAGCGGTTCCTCTTCTTCAGCGGCGGCGTGGATTATGAGCTACGCGACTTCTTCGGCAAAAACGGTCTCAGGTACCTCTGCAAGCCCGCTTCGCTGAACGGGATAAAAAACGCGGTCATAGCGGTGTTGAGCCGCTGAAGGGGCGGCCTCACCTGACGGTCACGACCTCTTCTTCGGCAGTCCCCCTCTTCGGTGCTGACGGTACGGCCGCGGGATAACCGACCGGGACTATCGCTACGGGCCTGAGCTCTTCCGGGAGAGAAAGTGAGCGCGCGGCCTCGGACTCCGCGAAGGCCCCCACCCAGACGCTCCCCAGACCGAGGGAGTGCGCCATGAGCATCATGTTCTCCACGCTTACGGCACAGTCCTGTATGGCGTACAGCTCCACCCCCCTTTTACCGTAGTAATCCGCTATTCTCAGGTCAGCGCACGCCACGACCACCAGCGGGGCTTCAAGTATGAACCTCTGGTCGAAGGCGGCGGCAGAGAGCCTTTTTTTGACCTCCTCGTTAAAGACGAAGTAAAAACGCCTCATCCTCAGGTTCCCGGCGCTCGGCGCGCTCCGGAGCGCCTCTTTAAGGGCCTCTACCTTCTCCTCCTCCACGGGGTCCTTTTTAAACCTTCTGACCGACCTTCTTCCCTTTATGGCGTCGTATACTTCCATCTCCACAGTCCTCCCATCAGCGGACAAAACGGTCCGGACAGCGCGCCCGCGACGAACCATTGCGGCCGCTTTTTTGCGCGCCGCCTCTCAGGACTCTTCCGCCCGGGGGCGGACCTTGAGCGCCTCCTTAATGCTTGCGGCGAGGGCCCCGGTGATGCCGTCCACTTCCTTTAGCTCTTCCACACCGGCGTTGGCCACCCCGTCAAGGTCGCCGAACCTGTCAAGGAGCGCCTTTCTCTTTTTCGCCCCGATGCCGGGCACATTGTCGAGGACGGAAAACGCCATGCCCTTTGACCTGAGCTTTCTGTGATATCCGACGGCGAACCTGTGGACCTCGTCCCTGATCCTTCTTACGAGGAGGTCCGGCCTGGATCCCTCTTTAAGGAGCACCGGGTCTTTCACGTTCGGCTGGAAGACCCTCTCGCCCCTGCTCAGGCGGAGCCTCACGCCGCCTTCTTCAATGGGCTTGTCCTTTGCCAGCGCCCTCACATCGACGCCGGTTATCCCGAGCTTTTTAAGCACCTCAACGGCGATGTTAAGCTGCCCCTTCCCGCCGTCTACGAGTATCAGGTCGGGCATATCGAGCGCCTCATCCCTTTCGCCCGCCTCTGCTGTCCCGTACCTTCTGGAGAGGACCTGCTCCATCATCGCGTAGTCGTCCGGGCCTTCGAGCCCCTTTATCCTGTAGAGCCTGTACGAGCCCTTCTCCGGCGCGCCGTCCCTGAACGCCACCATCGCCCCGACGGCCTGCTTGCCGCCGATGTTGGAGATGTCGAACGCCTCGGTCTTGACGGGCGTCCTTGAGAGGTGGAGCCTCTTTTTAAGCTCATCAAGGAGGACAGCCCTGGCGGTCTTTACCTCCGTCCTCTTCTTCAACGCCTCTCTGGCGTTCGACTCCGCCATCTTGAGAAGCTTCAACTTGTCTCCCCTTGACGGCGCGCAAATCGTCACCTTCCTCCCCTTCTTCTCTGTCAGCCACTCCTCCAGGACGGCGGCGTCGTCGGTCTTCAAGGGGAGTATCACATCGTTGGGGACAAAGCGCGCGCCCCTGTAGAACTGGGCGATAAAGGACGAGAGCACCTCTTCGTCAGGAAGGCCCGCGTCGGGGAAGTGAAAGTCAGAGCTGTTGACAAGCCTCCCCTCCCTGATAAAGAGCGTCTGCACGGCTATCGCACCCTCTTCCCTCACAAGGGCGAAGACATCCTGGTCTACCCTCCTGTGCGTTACGACCTTCTGCTCTTCGAGCATCTCCTCTATGGCATTAATGCGGTCCCTGAACCCGGCGGCCTTCTCGAAGTCGAGGCTTGCCGAAGCCTCTTTCATCTTCTCGCGCAGCGACCTCAGGAGCACCGTGTTCCTGCCCTCAAGGAACATTATCGCCGAATCAACGAGCTCCCGGTACGCCTCAACGGAGATGAGCCCGACGGCAGGGGCCGAACAGATCCCGAGCTGGTAGTCGAGGCACGGCCTCACCCTGTTATTGAATACGGAGGCGCTGCAGGTGCAGAGGGGAAATATCCTCCTGATGAACTTTATCGTCTCCCGTACCGCGCGCGCCGAGACATAGGGGCCGAAGTACCTTGAGCCGTCTTTTTTTATCTGCCTCGTGACGAGTATCTTCGGGAACCTGTCCTTGAGCGTTATCTTTATCGAGACATAGGTCTTGCTGTCCTTCAGGCGGATGTTGTAGCGGGGCTTGTGCTGCTTGAGGAGCGTGTCTTCGAGGAAGAGCGCCTCCTTCTCGTTCGCGGTCACGATGTAGTCGATATCCTCGGTCTTTGATGCGAGGAACCTGACGGCGTACCTGCCGTCGCCTGTAGCCTGAAAATAAGAGCGCACCCTTGACTTGAGGTTCTTCGCCTTGCCGATGTATAAGACCTCGCCCGCCCTGTCCTTCATTATGTAGACGCCGGGCAAGTCGGGAAGTTTCTTGAGTTTCTCCTCGATCTCCATGAAGGATATTTTACATGGATTCCGCCTTGATTACAATCAGGGGAAGGCCAGGGGGGGTATACGGGGACAGGACCGGGGCCTTCGGGGACGAAGAAGACCATTTTGGTATTGATTTTCCCCTTATACTTTTTCAGGAACCGCCGATAAGATTATTAAGGCCCGGAAACGGGGGCGCGTCAACGGTTTGAAGGCTTTAAAGGCAGGAGGTCCTTATGAGATGGCTCTGTCACCACCTGAACAGTCTCCACCTCTTCTGCAGGCTCCGCTCGATCGGGATGAATAAGGAGAGGGCCTTAAGGATTGCCGTTCTCTGGGAGAAGGTCGCGCACCCGGGCTTATACCGCGGCCACATCAAAAGGCCGTAACAACTTTAAAATTCTCCGCCATTTATGGCGGAGAATTTTGATGGTAAGGAAAAATCATTTGTATTTGCCACTCCTTAATCCAAAGCTAAAACGACGGGATTGCGCAGTAGCATACCCATTCAACCACCACGGCATACCCCGCGTCTTTTCCGTCAATTTTTCCTGCTCAGATTTTCAAGTCTTGTCTTTCCCAACCCCAGCGGGGGTAGGGTAAGGCCGCCTAAGGCACGGGTACTGGCGTACGGCTAATTAAAAACAGGTAAACCCCCGGCTCTGCCGGGGGACTCACAGAGTTTGACATTTGCGGGAAAATACGAAAACCTCCTTAGCTGTGAACCGCTCAAAGTTTACAGGAAAAGGAGGTTTTCGGTGGACGACGAAAAAAG
>JACRCJ010000053.1 GCA_016219075.1 Deltaproteobacteria bacterium
CGGACTGGTGAACGAGGCCCTCGTCTTCGAGGACGACCTCATCGTCGAGGGTGAGAAGCTCTACCCCGACGTAATCCGCTACATGAAGGAAAAAAACGTAAACGCCGTCATATTCGAGAGGGGCTTTTCCCTCAAGGAGCTTACCGGCCTCATCGACATACTATCCGCCTCCGAGGTCATGACCGGTTCCGCCCTGCAGAAGGAGCTTTCGGCCCAGGGGGTAACGCACATCACGCTTAAGTCCGTCCCGGAAGGCAGGAAGAACATACTCGAGATCTATAACGGCGCCGTGGAGATCGTTAAAAGCGTCATGGGCGAAGTCCGGATGGGCAAGATCCCCAGGACCGAGCCGGTAGAGGAGATCATCGGCGAGCTTACGGAGTCGGTCTTTTCCGACCAGAACGCCATTATCGGCCTCACCATGATAAAAAACTACGACAACTACCTCTACAACCACTCCGTCAATGTCTCCATAATCTCTCTTTCGCTGGGGCGCGCCATGAAGCTCTCGGAAGAGGAGCTTCACGCCGTGGGCGTGGCGGCCCTTCTGCATGACGTCGGAAAGACCGGCGTGGCCGAGAACATCATCAGAAAACCTGGGGGGCTCAGTTCCGAAGAGTGGGAGAAGATAAAGGAGCACCCGCTTCTCGGGTCAAACATCATAAAGAGGATGGAAGGGATGGACGAGACTATCGGGAGGCTCATCTACGAGCACCACATAAAGTACGACCACTCCGGCTACCCCCAGACCACCTCGTCTCTGCACCCTTTGAGCCAGATAATAACCATAAGCGACGCTTACGACGCGTTGACCACGCTCAGGGTCTACCAGCAGCCGCACAACCCGGTCGAGGCCGTCAAGGTCATGTCCAACTTCTCGGGCAGGCACTTCAACCCTGATATCCTGAAGTCGTTCGTCAACATGATAGGGCTCTACCCCGTGGGCACCATGGTAAGGCTCTCGACAAACGAAATAGGACTCGTCATGAAGGTCGATTCCGAGGCCGGGGACTGCCCCGTCATCAAGGTCATCTACGGAAAAGACGGCAACGAGCTCGATTCCCCCTATGAGCTCGACCTCATGGCCGACAAAGAAGTCTCTATCGTCTCTACCGTGAACCCGGCCACGACAAACACGGATGTCAGCGCGTTCTTTGAAAAAGAGGCGGCGGGTTGACCGGGGCCCTGTCAGACCCGGAATCGACGGCGTAAAGTAAAAGCCCCTGGCGCGCCAGGGGCTTTTTTTTGAAAAAGGAAAAATCTTCTGTATTTGCCGCTCCTTGACCCGCCGCTAACGCTACGGGATTGCGGAGCGCACACCCATTCAAAACTTAACGGTCCATCTCTCCGAGGGCCTTCATCGCAAGCCCCCTCATCCTCTGGTTGCCTTTGACGGCGAAGTATATCATCGCCTCTTCAGACCTCTTGTCCCCGATATTGCCGACGGCTTCGATCGCGCGTTCCACCACGCCGGTGTCCGTGTGCTTCAGGACCTTCATGAAAGACCCAAGAAGCCTCGGGTCCCTGTAGGCCGCAAGGGCGTCTATCGCGCACCTTACGACTATGGGGCTTGAGTCCTGCAACGCCTCGGAAAGCTGCTGCAAAGCGGCCCCGTCAGAGAGGTTGGAAAGCACCCTGACGGCGGCGGCCCTCACATCCTCGGAGGGGTCCTTTGCGGCCTTCATGAGTATCTCTGTAATCTTGGGCCCCTTGAGGCCGTTAAGGGCGTAGACGCCCTTTATCTTCTCGATCATCTCGCCGCTCTCTATCTTTTTGGCGAGGTGGTCGATCCTTTCCCTGACTTCGATCTTTTCGAGGGCGGCGGCGGCGGTCTTTCTTACCGCCTCGTCACCGTCGCGGAGCGCCGCTATAAGGGTCTCTTTTCTTTTATCCATATTCTTTAAATCTATATCAGATTCCTTTTAAAGTTTCAAGGGTTTCCTCGTGCCATCTACTGAAATCGGCCAGTGCCCTCTCTATCTGCTTTTCGCGCCTGTCTTTGCCGGGCATCCGGGGCAGGAGCCCCATGTTGGAGTTCATTGGCTGGAAACCGGTGCGGGTCTCCTCGGAGATGTATCTCATGAGGGCGCCCGTCATGGTGGTCGGCGGAGGGCATACCTGGGGAAGCCCCTTTACCAGCCTCAGGGCGTTTATCCCGGCGAGTATCCCGGAGACGGCGCTCTCGGTGTAGCCCTCGACACCGGTTATCTGGCCAGCGAAGAATATAGACCCGTCGGACTTTAGCTGCTGCGAGCAGGTGAGAAGCTTCGGGGAATCGATGAAGATGTTCCTGTGGAGTTTTCCGAGCCTCGCGAACTCTGCGGCCTCAAGCCCGGGTATCGTCCTGAAGACCTTTTTCTGCTCCGGGAATTTCAGACGCGTCTGGAACCCGACCATATTGTAAAGCGTGTCTTCGAAGTTTTCCCTCCTTAGCTGGACTACGGCGAAGGGGCGCTTGCCGGTCCGGGGGTCCGTCAGGCCCACGGGCCTCATCGGGCCGAAAAGCAGCGTCTTTGGCCCCCTTTCGGCCATGACCTCTATCGGCATGCAGCCCTCGAAGCTCAACATATCCTCAAACTCGCGCCTCCCCACCCTGTCGGAGCCGACAAGGGCCGTGAAGAACCTTTCGTACTCAGATTCGTCCATCGGGCAGTTTATGTAGTCGTCCCCGCCCTTGCCCCATCTCGAAGCCTTGAACGCGCGGCTCATGTCTATAGAGTCCCTGTATACGATAGGGGCCACGGCGTCGTAGAAGTTGAGGCTTTTTGAGCCGACAAGGCGCTGGATGTCGGCGGCGAGCTCGTCCGTGGTCAGGGGGCCGGTGGCTATGATGAGGGGCCTTGAGTCCGGCAGCCTTTTTAGCTCCTCCCTCACCACCTCGACCCCCGAGGAGACCAGGGCCTCGGTCACTTGTTTGGAAAACGCGGTCCTGTCGACGGCAAGCGTATTGCCCGCGGGCACCCGGGTAGCTTCGGCGGCGCTGAGAATGAGCGAGCCCATGGTCCGCATCTCGGCTTTAAGGAGCCCCGAGGCGTTATCCATGCTCTCGGATTTAAGCGAGTTGCTGCATACAAGCTCCGAGAGCGTCGCAATCGAATGCGCTGGAGAGAAACGCACTGGCTTCATCTCGACGATCCTTGCCCGCCCTCCCCCTTTTACGACCTGCCAGGCCGCTTCCGACCCCGCAAGTCCTCCGCCTATTATAGTTATCGCGTCCTTAAAGGTCATTATACCAGGTCTCTCCGTCATTCATATTAACCCTCACCGCTTAAACTCTCAAGTCATTTAAAATTCTCCGCCATGAATGACGGAGAATTTTGATGGTAAGGAAAAATCATTTATATTCTCTCTTAGGGTCTAATACCCCGCAGCTTGCTGCGCAATACATTAGGCCTTTTTGCGCGCTGCCGCGCGCCTCGGGGCTATTGCTCGTCGCTTGCAAGCTCGCGCGCAATAAATACAGAGGCTTGCTCGCTCGCTCTCCTTTATGCTCGCTACGCA
>JACRCJ010000291.1 GCA_016219075.1 Deltaproteobacteria bacterium
CTCTGCCTTCTCGCCTCGAACATCGCCACGGCCCCGGCCTGCGCGGCGTTCAGCGAGTTGAGATTACCTTCCATAGGGATGGAGACCGTGAAGTCGCAGCTCTCCTTCACAAGCCTTCTTATCCCCTTTCCTTCGCTCCCGATGACAAGCGCCAGGTCCCTGTTTAGGTCCATCCCGTAGATACTCTCCCTGGAGCCGGCCTCCACCCCGGCCACCCAGACATTCTCCTCTTTAAGCCGCTCAACGGCGCGCACCAGGTTCACCTCTCTGGCCACAAGCATGTGTTCGGTGGCCCCGGCCGAAGCCTTTACTACCGCCGGGGTGATCTCGCACGCCCTGTCTTTGGGTATTATGACTCCGTTGACCCCGGCCGCCGAGGCCGTCCTTATGAGGGAACCCAGGTTCTGCGGGTCCTGGATCGAGTCGAGTATCAGGAAGAAGGCCTGTTTGCCCGTCTCCTTCCACGCCTCTATGAGGTCTTCCATCTCCCTGTACTTGAACTCTCCGGAGATGACGGCCGCCACCCCCTGGTGCCTGACCTTTCCGGCAAGCCTGTCAAGCTCGGCGGTAGCGACCTTCTTGACCTCGATATTCAGGGTCTTGGCCGCCCTCAAAATCCCGGCTACCGTCCTGTCGCTCCTTCGCTCCGAGACCAGGAGCCGGTCGATATTCCCGGGCGAAGCCTTTATCGCCTCCATGACGGGGTTTACCCCGTATATCATCCTCATGAAACCCTTCCGCCTTTCCTGAAATGAACCCTCCCCGGTTAAAGCCCAGGGGTTTTAAGAACACTAAAAAATATATTTACGGCGCGGCCCGCTTGAGCGCCTTGATCTTATCCTCAATGGACGCGGCCTTGCCGTCTTCTCCGGTCTTCCTGTAGAGCCCGATGAGGTGGCCGTATATCTCTGCAAGCCCTTCCCCTCCGCCCGCCCCGGCAAGGGAGGCCGCGCGGCTCAGGGTCTTTTCAGCCTCTGAAAACCGCCCGCTCTTCATCTGTATCAGACCGAGGGTATCGAGGTAAGCCGGGTTTTCCGCCGGGTCTGAGCGAAGGGCTTTATTCACCGCGTCTTCGGCCTTGTCCAGCCGGCCGGTCTCCATGTAGACCCACCCGATGTTGTTGTAGAAAGCGCCCTTCGAGGGGTCTGTCTCTATGGCCTTCAAAAGTTCGGATTCGGCCTCTTTGTACTCGGCCTTTTTGATATGGATGTTCGCCATGGCGAAGTGCGCCGCGGCGTGCCCCCTGTCGGCGGCGCTCAGGTACTCCCTCATGGCGAGGTCTTGCTCTCCCTGAGACTCGTAGATCGCCCCGAGTCTGTAGGACTCCTCTGGTGTGAGCGCGTCTTTTCCCTCCGGCTTTATATGGAGGTGGCCGCAGGAAGCCGTTATCAGCAGCAGGACCGGGAGGACTGCCTTAAGATATCTCATCTGGACGGCCCCCCGGGCCTTACAAGGAGGGTCGAAAAACCGGTCTTGCCCCAGGACCTCAGGAGATCGTCGTAGGTGAAGACCTCTTCTTCGGTCGTCCCGGAGTGCGCCATGACGGCCCTCGACCTCTCGCTGTACCCGACGGCGACTATGTAGTGGCCTACGGGATACGTCTCGTAACCGAGGTTTAAAAAGAGTATCAGCGGGGTCCCTCCGTCTATCTTCTCCTTAAGGTCGGCGAGAGAGCCCTTGTAGTATACGGCGTCAAAGCCCTTCTCCCTGGCGTAGAGGAAGAGGTCCAACGGGAGGGTGCCCTTGAGCTTCTCCTCGTAGACCTCTTTCGCGACATCCTTCATCCCGGCCTTTCCTCCCCAGTAACCCATGACGCTTGCCAGCGCGGCCGGGCCGCACATGTACTCGTTCTGGGGAAAGAACGGAACGCCTTTTATGTAAGAGCCGGCGGACGCGTCGGCGCTTATGTCTTTCAGGAGCGCGTCGCGGCCAGGCCCCGAGCACGAGACCGCAAGGAAGCAAAGGATGAAGAGGCACAAGGCGGGCGCGAAGGTTCTTCTTCTCATAGGTCTATTATAGGGATAGAGCCGGACGGAGCAAGGGAAAAGAGAAAAAAATACTTATCCGGGGCCGGCATCGAGGCCGGCCCCGGATACAGGGTGTTACAGGGCGGACCCCTATTTTATGACTATCTTCCTGTCCGAGAGCTTGAGTATGACCATGACAAGTATTACGATTATGAGAAGCGCTATGACGAGGCCCAAGGCGTCGCCGCCCGGATACAGGCTGTCGAGCTGTCCGGCGAACTGGTGCAGTTCGGAATCGCTCAGCCTCTCGAGCCTGTTCTTTATCTCGGAGTCCGTAAGCCCGGCGTCGTTGAGCTTCTCGGAGACGAGCTTTGACTCAAGGACCCTCCGGGCCGTGGCCATGTCGGCGGCCCTCGAAGACCCGTCCGCCACGCCCTCGGCCCCTACGACATAGGCCATGGACTTGGCCGGGATGCTTCCTATTATAAGGATAGCGAACGCGAGCACCAACGCCACCTGCCTGAAGTACATCTTCTTTACCAGATTCATCTTACTCCCCCTCTTCGGTTAATGATTTTTATTTTTAATCCCCTGTCGGGGTTTAATTAAGCGCGGCTTGCCGCAGAGGCTTACTAACGATATTTCCTTCGAATGGGTGTGCCGCTCCGCAATCCCGTCGCTTTAGCGGCGGGTCAAGGAGTGGCAAATATAAATGATTTTTCCTTACCATCAAAATTCTACGTCATTTATGGCGGAGAATTTTAATACCCCGAGAAAAGCGGCGAGGCGGTTTATTGTCCTGAAAACCCCGGGGTTTTCAGCCCGGAGAAGGTTCATCCGGCCCGGAGCCCCCGTATCCGGACATGCTGCCAAGACTATACGCAGGCCAAAAAAAATACGCACCGCCCCCTATGCGTCCGTAAAGACCCTACCGGCCTGTTAATATCTTCGTTAAATATATAGACCAAAAACCCCTCGCTGTCAACTGCCTTGCAAACCATGGGAAACTGTGCTAATTTCGAAGAATGAAACTCTCTATAGAGCAGGTGGACAAGATCTCCAGAATAGTCGTCGAGAGGCTCAAGGAGAAGGACCTTGTAGTCTTCAAGGCCCCGGAAAACAAGGTGCTCGAGAGGATGCACGAGATAATAATGCGCGACTTGAAGGCCGAGGACGACCTTGACCGCGAGGTAGAGGAGATACTTAAGACCCATACCGGCTCCATGGACAACCAGAAGATAGATTACAGGAAGATGTTCAGCATGATAAAAGGCAAGCTCGCCAGGGAGAGGGGGATCATACTTTGAGGCTATCGGAAGACAGAATATCCCATCTGGCGCACCTTATCTCAGACGGTATCTGGAAGGACGACCTCGTTGACTACAGGAGCGAAGAGAAGGCCCTGCAGGAGATAAAAAAGGCCTTCACCGATTACTTCAAGGTCGAAGACGAGGCCGACACCATCGCCAGGAACAAGATCCGCTCTCTTTCCAGGGATGTCCCGGAAGGGAGCCGCGAATGGGACATACTCTACAAGAAGTACTTCGAGGAAGAGAGGGCGAAAAAGGGGTTCGTCGGCTGACCTCCTGTCTCGCCGCCTCCCAACATTACGAACCGAGCCTTGCCCTGTTTTTACCCCCTGACACGCTTAAACCCGTGACCGCCCGTCATTAACGGAGCGCTTTTTCCCTATGAACCTTAGCCTTGTCCTTCCGCCCATAGTCGGAGCCGCCATAGGGTGGATCACGAACTATGTGGCCATCAAGCTCCTTTTCAGGCCCCATAAGCCCTTTGAAGTCATGGGCTACACGGTCCAGGGCGTGATCCCCAGGAGAAGAAAAGAGATCGCGCGGTCGATGGCCCGCGCCATCGAAAAGGACCTCCTCTCCTCTGAAGACCTCGCAAAGGCGCTCTCCAGCCTCGACTGGAAGGGAGAGGTCGAAAGGACGGTCGAGGAGGCGGTGGAGCACAGGTTCTCATCCAACCGGTTCATGAGCCTGCCAATAATCGGCGTGGTCTCCGATAACCTCAAGTACCAGGTAAAGTACGCCATAACCAAGGAGATACTCCTCCAGATAGACAAAAAAAAGGGGTCCATCGCCTCCAAGGTCAAAGACAGCATAGACATAAAAGAGCTTCTCGTCTCAAAGATAGACAACCTGGACCTCATGAAGTTCGAAAAACTTCTGACCGAGTTCATAGCCAGGGAACTCAAACACCTGGAGCGGCTCGGAGGCGTGATGGGGTTCCTGATAGGGCTCTTCCAGTCGGGGCTCGCGTACTTTTTCGGCTGGTAGCATAGCCTCTTAAAGGCCAAATGAGATGAAAACGGTACTTACAATAGCGGGCTTTGACCCTTCGGGAGGGGCCGGGCTGCAGTCGGACTTGAAGACCTTCGGCGACTTCGGCTGCCGGGGGCTCTCGGTCGCGACCGCCCTTACGGCGCAGAACAGCACGCGGGTCTCTTC
>JACRCJ010000012.1 GCA_016219075.1 Deltaproteobacteria bacterium
CGACTCGATGAAAGGAATGATGTCGAGATCGAGAGGGAGGTCTTCGGCGACCTTCCCGACAAGGCTTCTCAGGGCGTCAAGGCATCGCAGGAGAACCCCGGCAACATCAGGCGAGAAAGAGAGCTTTTCGCGGCGGATATTGTCGAGGAGGTCTTCCTGAGCGTGCGCGAGCCTGGCCAGCGGCTCGTAGCCCATAGAAGCCGACATCCCCTTTATCGAATGGTAATGCCTGAAAAGGTCGTCGATGGAGGCCTTGTCGCCCCCGTCTTTCTCGAGTGCGAGGAGCCCTTTTTCAACGCCGTTTAAGTGCTCGCCCGACTCCTGGAGGTAAAGGGCTTTATATTTAGAGGTATCCATAGGCAGTGGTCGTGAACGTTAAGGCACGGGTTTTTAAGGCCGTTAAGAGCGACAGCCGGGCTATTGCGGGACTTTTTTCAGGAGAGGCCCGGTATGCCGGCCAGAATGCTCAAGACCTTCTCGGCGTTCAGGGGTTTTATGATGTAGGCCGAGGCGCCGGAGCGTATCGCCTCCTCCACTATCGCCTCATACCCGAGAGAAGTGCACATGACGATCGTTGAGGGCAGTTTTAGACTTTTTATCTCCTTGGCCGCCTCGATCCCGTTTTTGACGGGCATCACGACATCGAGTATCACGATGTCGGGCTTTAATCTCTCTGCCTCTTCCACGGCCTCGGCGCCGTTTGCCGCCTCGCCCACGACCTCGTAGCCGCCGCTGGTAAGTATCTCTCTGAGGGCAACCCTGAAGAAGACCGTATCATCGGCGATCAATACGCTTTTAGCCACCTTTTTCCTCTGTTGAAAGTATTCTGGCCGCCTCGGTGAAGAGCGCGCGCCAGTCTATGATCCATACCGGGTCGTTCTCCGGGCCTATTACTGCGGTCGTGAACCTTCCGGCCTCTCCTCTCGATGCCGATTTTTTAAGCTCTTCGTCCCACATGAAAGAGACGGGAGAAGAGCCTATGGCCAGGCCGATAAGCCTGTTTTTGTCCCTTACCACTATCACCTTGCCGGCCCCCGTTTCCGCAGTGGGGTCGTCCGGGGCGAATACCTTCCGTAAATCAATGACCGTCACGGGCTCGTTCCTGAGAGAGATGATCCCGCGGACCAGCCCGCTTTGCCCGGGAAGGAACGGGACGCTTTCGGCGGCGACTATGCCCGCTACCTGCGCCGTGTCAAGCGCGTACCTGGCCGCGCCCAGCTCTATGACGAGTTTGTCCCCGTTCATCCTGCCTACAGGTTGAAGTTCGAGACGACGGTTTTAAGCTCTTTGGAGAGCTCGGAGAGCTTCTGCGAGGCGGCTATCGTCTCGTTTATGGCCGCGCCGTGTCTTTCGACGGCCGATTCGACCTTCTCGGTAGAGTCGAGGTTTTCGCGCGCTATCCTGGCCACCTCTTCTATTATATCGACCGATTTCTCGGCCTTCTCCTTCTGCCTGTGCGTTAGCCCGAGGATCATGGTAGCCTTCTCCGCGACGTCAGAGGTGTAGTGCGTTATGTCGACGAGGATCTCCCTTATCTTTCTAAGATCGTCCCTGCCGCCCTTGAGGTTCGAGGTCCCTTCGCTGGCGGAGTAGACGACCCTTTCGACTTCGATCCTCAGTTCCTTTACGATGAGCGAGACGTCCTGGACGCTGTTGTTGGTGTTGTCGGCGAACCTTCTGACCTCTTCGGCCACGAGCGCGAAACCCCTGCCGTGCTCTCCCGCCTTGGACGCCTCGATGGTGGCGTTCAGGGCCAGAAGATCGGTCTGTCTTGATATGTGGGTTATCACGTCGAGGATCTTGGGGATGTCGTTCAGCTTGTCTTTAAGCCTTATGGCGGCGCTCTCGGTGTTTTCGATGCCCTTGAAGATGGTCTCCATCTTCTCCATCGCGCTCGTGGCCGTGGTGGCGCCGCGCTGGACCATCGAGTTGACCCTCTGCGAGGCGTTGGCGCTCTCGGTGACCTTGTTGGCGACGTCGTCCGAGAGCTCGGCCATGGACTTTACGGTCGAGGAGACGTCCCCTATGTGGTTGGACTGCTCAAGGGCGCCGTCGAAGATGCTCGACGTCCCGGAGATGACCTCTTTTGAAGAGGCGTGCCCCTTGGTCACTACCGCGCTGAACATCTCCTGGGCCCCGGCCAGGTCCGATACCGTCTCTTTTATATGCTCCACAAGGACCCTCAGGTTCCTGGACATGAGGGTTATCGCGTCTTCAAGGTCGCTTGTCTCGTCCTTGAAGAGCCTGGGCTTCAATCCGTTGGTCACCGCAAGGTCGCCTTTGCTGATCCTCTGGGCCATGCTCGTCAGCATCTCGAAGTTCCTTGTGAAGTTGCGGGTGAAGATGGAGCCGAGGATCAGGCCGATGACGATGGCCGTAAGAAAACTCAAAGGCTGCCTGAGCCACTCGACAACGTCGAACATCTCGATGACGTAGGGGACGAAGGCGGCGGCCGCCACGACCACTATGAAGCCGAGGATGAATTTATAACCTATCGGTATTTTTGTGTTCACCGGGCACCTTCCCTTTATGTAAGACCGCGATATTATGGACTTATATTTTTAACGCTCTGAAAACCCGGGGGCTTTAACCGGGGAGGGTTCATCGAAAGCCAAAGTCAACCTTCTGTCCCGGCAAGGCGTATCTCTATCTCTGAAATCCATATACTTTTTCGTCAGTTAACGCGTTTAACTTTAGGGATTTCCGGCTCCGCGGTCAAATGAGCCATCCCTGCAACGGAGCAAAGACCGCTTTCAGGGCCGAAAAAACCCGTCTTCCAAAAAGACGGGAGACGCAATAACGGGCAATGCCCCTCTTATCTCTCCGGCATTATCTCAGTTGAATCCCCTGTCGGGGTTTAATTCCCCGCGGCTTGCCGCGTAGGCTGACTAACGATATTTCCTTCGAATACCCCGCTGCTTGCGGCGGGGTAGTTTATTGGGTATGCGTGCGGTGACTATGGTCGCTTCTTCGCGCCTGTAACGCGCGACCCTCCGTATGACGGCGCGCCTTACCGCAGGCGCGCCGCTGTCTGCAGGGGCCGGAGAGTTTTTTTACTTAAAGTGGTCGAAGCCGAGGCTCTTTACCTTGACCTCCGAGCCGTCTTCGCCGAGGACCTTGAGCCCCTCTTTCTTCCCGACGATACGCCCTATGGGAGTCATCCTGAGTTTGAGTTTCTTTGAGAGCGCCGATATCTTCTTCGAGTTCTTCTCCGGGGCGGTAAAGAGCAGTTCGTAGTCCTCTCCGCCCGAGAGGATAAACCCGTACGGGGCAGCCCTCTTGTTGAGCCTTAAGTACTCCTTCATCCCGGCGGATACCGGAAGGCGGCAAAGCTCCACCACGGCCCCGGCCCCGCTCTCTTCGGCGACCCTTTTGAGGTCGAGCAACACCCCGTCGCTCACATCGACCATGGAGGTCGCGAGTTTTTTTACGGCCAGCGCCCTTCCGGCCTTCATCCTCGGCTCAGGGGCGAGGTGCCTCATGACCGCTTTTTTAAACGGCCCCCCGAGGGCCGCGATGCCTTCTTTTTTAAGCAGAGTCAGCCCGAGGGCCGAGTCTCCGGGGGTCCCGGTGACCCAGACGATGTCGTTTTTTTCGGCCCCGCTCCTGTATACGACCTCGCAGGCTCGCATCTCGCCGAAGACGGTCGTAGACACCGTTATCTCTCCTGACCTGGCGGTATTTCCGCCTATAAGGAGAGCCCCGTACTCTTTGGCGCACTCCGAGATGCCCTTGTAGAGGCCGTCGAGGAACTCTTTTTTAAGCGTGCCCGGAAGCCCGATGGAGACGAGGAAGAAGAGCGCTTCGCCGCCCATAGCCGCTATGTCGGAGAGCGAGATGGCGAGGGATTTCCTGCCGAGGAGATAAGGGGTCGTAAGGGAGGTCCTGAAGTGGGTCTCTTC
>JACRCJ010000054.1 GCA_016219075.1 Deltaproteobacteria bacterium
CGTGGCCGAATCAATCGCCGTTATCTTCGCCCATGTGTCATCGGTCGAGTTATAGAGTGTCTTATTGAGATGGTCGGTCGCGTTGAAATTAGCCGTTGAATCCACTAATTTATTGGCAGTCGTAGAAGTCGCAGACCCTTGAGTTATATTTAAACCGTCCCCAGCAGAATCACTACCGCCATAAGTTGAAGAAGCCACATATATGGTATAACCAATAGTAACGGTAGAACTTATGTTAATGTATGCACTGGGGTCAGATTTAAATATGACAACTGAACTTGTCCTAAATACATTGGCGATGGAGGTTGACTTCGTGATAATAAACCCGTCGTCCCCTGAAGTGACGCAGGTAGTCCAATCGACATCGGCTCCAAAGTATTCAAATATCCTTTTCGTGAAAGTAAGATTTTTAAAAACTATTTTCTGATAAATAGAGATTTCACCGGATATGGTTGTCGTGCCGGTGGTAGAGCCTTGCAAGGTCAAAGTCTTGGCGGCTCCTGCGGTCTTGCCGATAAGAGTAAGCGTGTTTGAGAATGTGCCCGGAGATACTCTAATGGTGACATTGGCTTGATAACCTGAGTCAGCCGTCGAGAAGGCTTCAGGGATGTTGTCGATGGCGGAAGCGACCTTGTAACTCTGAGCCGTCAGGAAGATGTCGGCGCTGAGGCTCAGTGTCGTCGGACTGTCAACGGCCGTGACCTTCGCCCAGGTGTCAGTCGTTGCGTTGTAGACGGTCTTGTTCACGAGGGCCGCCGTAAAAGCGGCGGTCGAGTCCACAAGCTTGTTCGCTGTCGTGGCGGTAGTCGTTCCCGAGGCAAGAAGAAGCCCTGTGGCGCCCTGCGTGGCCTGACTTAAACCGCCGAGAGCGGTTGTAGCGACATAGACGGTATAATCAGCGGCGCCCGGAGCCATTTGAACGCCGAGATTGCTCCCTCCGTTGCCTATATAGACCTTGCCCACATCCTCAGCCAATCCAGGCTCGCCGTTAGAGAGTACCGGCAGGTTGGCGAAGTTGCCTCTGCGTATCTGAACTTTATTTGCCATTAGACAAAGGTTCCCCCATCTATGTTAGCCGTATAGGTATAGACTTCGTTAAAAGCCCCTCCGTCGATGTCACCGTAGTTGTCGAAGATGAGGGCTGTCCCACCGGCATTCACCCTGGTGACTTTCCCGGCGCTTCCAGTATAATCTGCGGGGGTGTCCGTAAGGACCAGAAAAGTAGAGGCCCCGGCTCCACCTATAGTTTTTGCAAGCATCGCGTTCTCCTCGACCGAGCGTGTGGACCGTTCAAATATTTTCTTTCAATACCTTCTCTACATGCGCCGAATACATCCCGGTCAAGCCGCTCTTTTCTTCCTCACTCAGGCCAAAGAACCTGCGGAGCACCTTGTCTTTTCCGACGCCTGAGACCTGATGGCGGAGTGCCTTCCTGACGCTCTCTTCGCTTTTAAAAAATATCTCCGATCTCTTTTCCGCCGTGTTTACCTCTACGGCGAGATCGTCCAACATCTGCCCTGTCGACCTTAAATCGGCCTTGTCCAAGGGCCTGCCTTTCTTCTCTCTTGCCTTTTTATAGGCGCTTGAATACGGCTCAAACGCCGTGCCTTCGAAGTCGACTCCGCCATCGGTCCTCTTCAGTATCATCTCTGTAGCGGCTCTCGACACGCTTGACAGGGCGTCTTCGTTAATAAGAGCGGCTCTGACGGCCTCAAGCCTGTCTTTGAACCCGGCGACCCCGCCAGGCCCGGCCTCAAAGCTCATACGCCCCTACCTTTATCCGCCCTCTGTGCGGCGTCTTTGACCTTTTTCTCTATCTCCCTGACCTCTTTGGCGCCTGGCAGCCTTCCCGTCCTTTTCAGGCGGTCCCTGTAGACCCTCTCTATGACCTTCTCTACGGCCTTATTCTCGCCCTTCATCTTTTTTGCCCTTTGTATTTTTCTTCCGTTCATGCGCTAAGCTCAGCGGCTTCCAGCCTTTTTTTCGGTACTCTTCGGCCATGGCTTCGCTCCCGGCACGGACGCTTATCGTGGTCTTGCCGTCTTGCATCATCAACCCTGTGTCAAACCATCTCTCCATTGATCATCCACCTCTTGTCTTCCTGTACGATTCAAGGGCATCTGTCGATATCGCGTTCTGCGGCTTGAGTTCGACATTATCATCGGCTTTCAGTCCCAGGTAAGCCCTTACCTCAGCACCGAAAAACTCGACCGGGATCGGTTCCGGGATCTTCAAAAACGGGGTGTCTGGAAAGTCTATCCCCTCTTTTTTCAGTCCCCTGTGCGCCCTTAAAGCCCCTTCCATCCTTCTGAGAAACGCCGAGTCGACCGGTTTAAGAGGAACCCACCCGTCCCTCCAGTAGCGAACCGCCGCTTCCTTGAGTTCGCTGACCTTAACGGTCTGGATCAGTCTGACCCCTCCCTCGTAGTGCGTGAACTGAGAGTTCCACATCCAGAAGTCCTTCAGATATTCGCCCTGCCACGCGACCCCGGCGTATCTGTTGCAGGCCAACGGTATGTATCCCCTGTCTAAAAACGATCTCGCCGTCAATCTCATGTTCTTGATCCTTTTCGCGCTCTGCCGTCACTTGAAACCCCGACCCCGGGTCCGTTCAGAACGTTTGCCGGAGGGGCGAAAGGCCCCTCCCGGCAACCGTTCTCTCTACATCTTACTCGTGCTTCGTCACTATCTTTACGCCGCCGTTTGCGGCTGTGTTTACGCAGCCCTGGCCGTATACGGCAGTAACGACGATCTCCGTGGACCTTAACGAGGCGTCCCTCTGGAACTCGGTCTTGGCGCCAGTCTTCAGGACATAGGCAAGGCCTGACTGGTTTCCAAGAGGCGTCATCACGCCCTGCCTGTCTGCGTTAACGTTTACTGATGCGCAGTTTGTCGACTGGACGATATCGACCCCGTAAAGGGTGCCGAGCGATCCTACCTCCGAGGCGGGCGCGGAAGGCCCGCCCCAGACCGCTCCGGTGGACGCGGCTATGGCAGAACGGAGGTTGCTGACCTGATACGGATGGAGCACCGATACGAACGGCCCTTTGGCATTTCCGAGCTCAAGGGTGTAGATGGCCGACAGGAAGTTGGCCTCCGAGAGGTTTACGCCGGTCGTGCCTACGGCGCTTGAGAAACTTGAGGCGCTTGCGAGGATGTCCGTGTCGATCTTGTTGGCAAGCGCTTTGCCGAGCTCGGCGGCGAAAGGTTCGAGCCCTCCGAGTCCGGATCCGTTTAAGAGCATGTCCGTTACCGTTATCATGATCCCTGCCTCATCCGCGCTGACAAGCGTTGATGTGGTGTTCACGGCGGTGTTGCTCATGTCTACTGCTTCGACAAGGTCGGAGGCGGCAAGTAGCGGCCACTTGGGGAACTCCACCGTAAGGGTCGAATCCCCGCTTATGTCGGCTACCCTCACAAGGGGCGGCATCATTGCCTCTGCGTACGCCGCGTCTATTATGAGCCTTGATACTATCTCCGCGGCTACCAGCTCTCCTGCCGAAGCCGCAGCGGTGGTTACTTCATTAGCCATTGATTAAGACCTCCCTGTTTACGGGCGGACCTGTGATCGGAACGGGCCCCGCCCTACCTGTTAGATGAAACACCCGACTGAAACTTCCTTTTCCGGGCCTCCAGAAAGGGGTTTTTGACATCCTTGAACTTATAGGTCTGCCCCGTGGCGCCCTGGACGCTTATCCCCTCCTTAAGAAGCCTGTCCAGCTCCTCTCTCGGCATGCTGCGCCAGACAGCCGGGTCCGAAAGGTCGTACCTTAAAGACGCGTTGGCGGAAAACCTGGAGCCCGCCGAGCCGGAACCCGCGCCCCCCGACGCCCTCAGATGGTGCGGTCTCTCGGAAAGCCAGTTCCCGACGTACTCTTCCACAGACATCGGCAGTCCCGTATGGTTTATCCTGGAGGCGCCGGTCTCGCCTACGACGCTCAGGTTACCGGAGTCATCGACCCTGACGCGGTCTTTAAGGAGCTCGACTACCTCCTCGGCGTCCACTACGCTGTGTCTGGATACTGCCCGAAGCAATGCAGCCGTCTTTCTTTCGTGCTTGAGAGTGTCGAGTTCGGCCTTGAGCTTCTCGACCTCTTCGGACGGGTGCCTTCTCTGCGCCTTCGAGTATGCCTTTTTGTACGCCTCGTCTATAAGCTCCTGCACCTTCGCCTGCTGCTCAGGCAAGAACATGACCCTGGAGGATTCGGACTCAAACCCGTTTTTAGGGCCGTCGCCGTTTTCAACCGTTTTAAGTTCGTCAACCCGCTGCATCTGTGACCTCCTTTTTCTTCCCCCTAATTTTACCTGGAGCCGCCCCGGGGTAAAGACGGCGCCAGTACGATTCAAACGATGCTCTTCCTGTCGCCTGCGAGAACGCCGAGAAGCCTCTTTTTATCGAGCAGCCCTCTGACGACCGAGGCGCATATCTCTGATTTACGGCTGAACGGGAGGTTCTGCCATTCAGGCGTTCCGGCGACTTTCAGCACTGACCTTCTCGCCTCTTCCCAGACGGCCTCAGTTATAAGAAGCGCCGTCCTGAAGTCTATCCCGTGCTTTTCGCTTATGACCCCTGCCGTATCCATCGCCTTATGCTTCAAGTAGCTCTGTGACATGCCGCCGCCCTTTCCTGAATTCACGCCGCGCCTCCGTCTATCTCCGTCGTTATCCTGCTCCTTAACGACTCGTCAATCTTGGGGAGCACCGCTGAGGCTATCTTTTTCTGAAGCTCCTTTTTAAAAGTGACGGAATCGACCCTGGCAGACTGCGCGTTGATCGCGTTTTGAAGGTCCCTGTCGATATCCTTCACCGAAAAATCGTCCGGGTAATCTATGACCCCGTCGAACGACCTGCCTTCCCACTTCGCCCACAACGACAGGATCTTATTCTCGGCCTGCTCGAGGTTGTCCGCCTTTTCGCTGAGGACGGAGTAAAGCTGCTGGTACTCAAGCTCAAGCGCCACTCCTGACCTCGCGTTCTGAAAGTCTTCGGCCGACTTGACCCCGCCCATCTTCGCGATCCTGTATATCTCTCCGATGTCCTGCCTTACCCACTCCCTTATCTCCGAGAGCGAGGAATGGGGGGCTTCGAGCCAGAACGGATGGGCGTTCGGCTCGGCCGGGTCGAACTGAAGGATATTGTGCGGGCCGACCTCTTTGGTGTCCTTGCTCTCTCCCCTCGTGTAAGGCACGGCCAGCATCGGGAACGCGGTGTTCTCTATGATCTCCTTGGCGTCGCTGCAGAGGTAATATATGTTCTTGTTTATGTCGGCTATGTCCTGGATGTCCGAGATCCCGACCATCTTTATGCCGGACTGCTTGTTGTAAAGGTTTACCACCGGCACCTCTTCGAGACCGTGCCAGCCCGAGTCGATGATCTCGGCGTCTCCGCTCTCCGGGGAAACGCGCCACAGCTCCCAGTCCTCCCTTCTCCAGATGCGGTAGATGTTCTCGGCCTCTTTTATCTTTACCATGTCGAGGACCGCTCGCCCGGAAGGAAGCCTCAGGTAGTTCCAGTCAAGGAGGTTCTCCGGGGTCACCAGCGCCACATACGGGCGTATTCCGAGAGTCTGCGCCTCGGCCTTCGTGGCTGCCAGCATATTGGGCTTGTCCACGACTATTGAGACCCTGCCGTAGATGCTCGCGAACCTTCCGGCCTCCCTCATGAAGTGCTTGAACGAATTACCGTCCTGGTCCGCGTCCTTCCGGAAGGCCTCGAAAAACGGGTCGCCCGCGAGCGAGCCGAACTCCCTTCTGGCGTCCTTCCTGTAGAGGTGCGACACGAAGATATCGACTATCGGGCCGCAGTAGTTGTAGTAATAGCTCGTCTCCTTCCGTCTCCTGTAGTTGACCGAGCTTTCAAAGGGGTGCTGGAGAAGGTAGTCGCCCTCCCTGTACATCTTTCCGCCGAAGTACGAGCGGATGTAAAAGAGCCACTCGTCTGCAAATGTCCTGTAATACGGGTGCGTGCTTTCAAGCTCTTCTCTTGTCATCTGTGCTCTCCGTTTCTTAAGCCCTCTATTTGTAGAACCTCTTTACCCTGTCCGGTTTTTTAAGCCTCAAAGGGAACTCGCATTCTATGTAGTACCCAAGAGCGTCGGCGGCGTGAGTCCTGTCGGGACTCGACTTGTTTATCTGTGCGCCGTTCTCCATCCACTCGATCTTCTCGAAATCCTTCCTTAAAGAAACGCACCTCGGGTGGTGCCTGAGCCTGATCTCGTCGTTGGTATTGCAGAGCATCGCGTTAACCGCGTTCACCCGGTCCCTGACCGGCGGGTTTGCCTTTTTTATCCTCTGGTCCTTGAACCCGAGTTCCGAAAGGAGCGCGTAGTCGCTCTTTCCGGCCGTTGACCTGCTCATCCCGGCCGCGTCGCCGTAGACGATGACCCCGCCCCTGTGCCGGCCGTACCTCTCAAGCGCTGCTCTGCCCATCTCGACCGTATTGGTATTTCTCATGATCAGCTCGTCGATCACGAAAACGCTCTTGCCGTCGGTCTGCGCGAACTCCCACACGCATGGGTCGACATTGAAATCGCAGCAGACGATAAGCGCCGAGCCAGGGTCGAGACCTATTTGACCGTCTTCGTGCCTGACAGGGTCATAGGCGTAGTAGACGCGGGCGCTTCCGCCTTCGAAACTGGCCTCGTACTCCTGCCTGAAGGTCCTGGTGTCAAGCACCCTTCTTGCGGCCTCCAATTCCTCTTCGAGGAGTATCTCGGAAGAGTGCCAAGAATATACCCCCCAGTCGGGATCGGCCCCGCTTTTAGCGTAGTCCACGAGGTCTTTGTAGTGGTTGAGCCCTTCCGGCACGCCTATGAACCAGCACCAGCCGCGCCTGTCGGAGAGCGCGGGCCTGATGTTTTCACCCCACGCGCCGGGCTTCATGTTCGCGTACTCGTCAAGGACCCCCCCGTCCCACGGCGTGCCTTCTATCCTCTGAGGCTTGTCAAGCCCTATGACCCAGAGCTCGGAACCGAAGACCGTTTGCACGCAGAGGTCGGTCTCGTATACCTTCCTTATCCATTTGCCGGGGATAAACCCCTTCAGGTCGTTCCAGAATATCCGCTTAGCCTGATCCTTGGTCGGCGCGGCAGCGAAGTATCTCGGGTCCGTCCACGGCTTCTTTAACGGCATCGAAATGACAAGCTTTCTTTTGGCGAGCTCCGTTTTGCCGCTCCTTCTGCCGGCGGGGACTACCGCGAACCTCTTATTCTCCGTCCACAGCCTCATCTGTTCCGCCTGGTATCGTAGCGAGATCCATTTCGGCGGCAATCTTCTCTGTGTCGTCAAGGTTCACACTCGCGTCGTCTTCTATTCCCCATGCCAGTCTTTCACCCTTGATGACGCTTGAGAGGACTTCACCGGCCATCTTCGCTACCTTCAGTTCCTCGAGTCCCAGTTTCACATCGTTGTTATGGAGGCCTTTCACAAGCCTCTTTTTAACGCCTTTCCACAGGACCCTGTGGTCATCGAAGAGGTCTTCAGGCTTTCGGGCCGTTGTACTTTGGCCGTCTCTCCCCTCAAAGGCGTCCTTTTTTCTCCAGCCTTCTTTTTTTACCCTTTTGCCGATCGTGTTTCTGTGCAGGCCGTACTTCTTTGCCAGTTCGATTATCGTTACTGATCCGGAGCCGAACTCCTCTTTGACAGCTTTCCAGTCAATCCCCACTCTTAAACCTCGGTCTCGTACTCTCTTTGCGGTCCGCCGGTCAAAGGGTCCTATATCCTGTCGAGGCCCTCATGGTCGCTGCATGACTTCAGTGCATAGAGGCTGATGAATACCTTCCCGCATTCAAGGCACCTCTCAGGCTCCCTCAGAAGAACTCTTGAGCCGCCTTTGCCGTTGAACATGCCGAATCTTTCCTGCGTACCGAAACTCACCTGATCGGAATCCACTCTCATGTCATAACCTCCGTTACGCTTCGTATACTCTATGGTGTTTTATTTCTACCCCTGTTTTCTCATCCGCCCGTATTGACAGTGGAATTTGCCGATAATTATTCTACCCCCGGCGCTTTGCCGAAACGCATCCAATCTACTCACCTTGCGGTTTAGCCGTATGTCAGCGGTCGGGCTTGAGGACAGACAGTGAGGTGGAGGCGAGGCTTGGATGGAGATAAGACGGTCACTCACAAGGCTTAAAACCCAGTGGTTTTCAGAACGTCAAAATAAAAAAGCCCGGCTTCTTAAGAAGCCGGGCTTTAAAAGATGTTTTTTTGAGGATGATCGGACTCTAACGAACCCTGGAATATCCTGGAACGATGTCGTGTTCTTCCGTCAACCAGTCGTGGCCGCATCCGGCGGAACTCTTGTCCTTGCCGAGCAGATTTTCTACGCCTGCGCGGTAGCCGTAGGTCTTGAACTCGTCCAGTATACTTCCGACAGCGGGGTACTGCCTGAGGGTCTTGTACTCAGTCCAGCGTATGCCTGAGTCGGCAGGTTTCTGGACCTCAAAGATCCTCCTCCTTTTCCTGTGTCCTTGTAGACGCGACCTTTTCTTCAGCCCTGTAGAGTATTTCATACGCCCTCCCGAGTGATATTCTGTGGCTCTCAGCTATTGTCCTCATATGGGTGTTCCAATAATGGTATTCCGTGAAGACCGATCTTTCCCTGGGGCTTAAGTCCGCAAGGGGCCACAGTATCGTCTTTATCTCGCATCCGCTGCTGCTCAGCTCCCCGTAAAACGAATCTGGGTCTACCCTTGTCTTGTTTGACATTATTGCCTTTTTCAAGCCGTATCGGCCGCTGTTTTTCAGTAAAATGTGCGCTACATGAACATAATCTCATAAAATACCCGCATCCATGCGATTTGTTAGAAATCTATTTAGTATTGCAGGGTAGACATATGACCGCAACACCGCTCAATAAAGGCCGTTTACAGCTCTTATTACCAAAGACACCCAATGTCAACATATTATTCAGTTTTTGTGTGCACTATTATACTATGGATGACTGTTCTTGTCAAGAACATTTAGTAATATCACATAAGATGTACTTTAACGACTCCGTGGAGTGTTTCTAAGTATAACAAATGAAACCTCCACGCAAGTCCTGGATAGCGGCGGTGTCCATAGCTGGAATTGATCAGACGGTAAAAAAAACGGGGCGGCTTACGCCGTCCCGTTGGTTTGGTACGATTATACAGACTGCCGTGTGAAAGGCGCGCCATTCACATCAAACTCAGACATTGAACCTGAAGTGCATTATGTCCCCGTCCTTTACTATGTAGTCCTTGCCCTCGATCCTCAGAAGCCCCTTTTCGCGACAAGCCGCCTCTGTGCCATTGGCTATGAAATCATCGTAAGCGATGACCTCGGCCTTGATAAAGCCGCGCTCGAAGTCGGTATGTATGACGGCGGCGGCCTTCGGGGCCTTCGACTCGCTCTCTACGGTCCATGCCCTGACTTCCTTCTTCCCGACAGTGAAGTATGTGATGAGGCCGAGGAGCCTGTAGGCGGCGGCAGCAAGCCTGTCGAGCCCGGACTCCTTTAGCCCCAGCCCGCTTAAAAACTCCACCCGCTCCTCTTCGGAAAGCTCGGCTATCTCGGATTCGATCTTGCCGCAGATGACTACAAACCCTGCGCCCTCTTTCCCGGCCACCTCTTTTACGGCGGCTGCCGCCGGTGAGTGGCCGTCAAGGTCGTCCTCGCTGACATTGGCCACATAGATGATGGGTTTTGCGGTAAGGAGGTTCAAGTCCTTTACCAGAAGACCGGTCTCCTTTGTGAGTATCGAGCGCGCGGGCCTGCCGTCTCCAAGACAGATTTTCAGCTCGTTATAGACCGGCATCGCTTCCGCTATCGCCTTGTCTCCGGTCTTTATAAGCTTTGCGGACCTCTCTATCCTTTTGTCAACGGCCTCAAGGTCCGCAAGTATCAGCTCGGTCTCTATAACCTCTATGTCGCTTTTAGGGTCTACCTTGCCGTCGACATGGACGACCCGTGGGTCCTCAAAGCACCTCACGACATGCGCTATGGTATCGACGCCCCTGATGTTGCCGAGGAACTGGTTCCCCAGGCCCTCGCCTTTGCTCGCGCCCTTTACGATACCGGCGATGTCCACGAACTCGACTGCTGTCGGGACTACCCTCTCGGGTTTCGCCAGCTCGGCAAGCTTGTAAATCCTCGGGTCCCTCAGAGGCACCATGCCTATGTTCGGGTTTATCGTGCAGAACGGGTAGTTTGAAGCCTCCGCCCCGGCGGCGGTCATGGCGTTGAAGATCGTTGATTTACCGACATTCGGCAGTCCTATTATTCCACAGTTGAATCCCATCGTCTCCTTCTTCGTAAGCTGCTTTCTTCCGGCACTTACTTCCTTTCATTTTTTTATATTTTTAACGCTCTGAAAACCCGGGGGTTTTTAGCCCTGCGGGGGTTCATTGACAGACCCTCCGCGGGCGGTTCCCCGGATGGTGCGGACCGTATAAAAAACAAAAAAACAGGCCGGATGGATCACACCGGCCCGCCGTTTTAAAACCATTTTGGTCAAGCGATCAAAGGGGCTATGACAAGCGCCACGATGCTCATGAGCTTTATCAGGATGTTCATCGCGGGGCCTGAGGTGTCCTTGAACGGGTCGCCTACGGTGTCCCCTACGACGGCGGCCTTGTGCGCTTCAGACCCCTTGCCGCCGAAGTTTCCCTTCTCTATGTATTTCTTGGCATTATCCCACGCCCCGCCGGCGTTTGCCATAAAAATCGCAAGCAATACCCCTGTGACGGTCGCCCCGGCCAATAGGCCCCCGAGGGCCCTGGGGCCGAGGAGAAACCCTACGAGCACGGGGGACGCTACGGCGACGACCCCCGGAAGTATCATCTCCCTTAAGGCGGCGGAGGTGCTTATCTCGATGCATCTGGCCACATCCGGCCTGGCATCGGGTCTGCCTTCGAGAAGGCCGGGTATCTCCCTGAACTGCCTTCTTATCTCCCGGACCATCTTGAACGCGGCCTTGCCTACGCTCGTCATGGTGAGCGAGCCGATGTAAAACGGGATTATCCCGCCGAGAAGAAGCCCTATGACGACATGCGGGTCGGTCAGGGAGATACTGAAAGCCTTGCCGGATTTCGCGGCCACGACCTGACCGAACGCCGAGAAGAGCGCGAGCGCCGTAAGGGCGGCGGAGCCTATCGCAAAACCCTTCCCGATAGCGGCCGTGGTGTTGCCGAGGGAATCCAGGCTGTCGGTGATCTTTCTGACATCCTCACCGAGGCCGCTCATCTCGGAGATACCCCCGGCGTTGTCGGCAATAGGGCCGTAGGCGTCCACGCTCATGATGATCCCGGTAGTGGCGAGCATCCCCACAGCGGCTATCCCTATGCCGTATATCCCTGCGGCGTAGTCGGAGACGAATATCGCGGCGCAGATGGCCACGAGAGGCAGCGCTGTACTTTCAAGCCCGACCGCTATGCCCGAGATTATATTGGTCCCCGCCCCTGTCTCAGCCGATTCGGCTATCCGTTTTACAGGACCTGCCGAGGTGTAGTGCTCCGTAAGAAGACCTATCATGATGCCGCCGATACATCCGGCGACTACGGCGATGTATACGGTCTTTGCGCAGCCGGCAAGCTCGGTGGCGAAGTACGCGAGTACGAGAAAGACCACTGTAGCCACGAGCGTGACGTTCCTTAACGCGGCCGCCGGATCGGTGTTCCTCAAGACCCCCATCGTGAGTATGCCAAGCATCGAGGAGACAAGGCCGGCCATTACGAGTATGATCGGATAAGACATCAGGGCCGGTCCCGAGCCTATCGCCGCCAAACCGTTGGAGGCCGTGGCCGCCGCTCCGATGGCTATCGCGGCTACTACAGCGCCGACGTAAGATTCGAAAATGTCGGCGCCGAGACCCGCGACATCGCCGACATTGTCGCCTACATTATCAGCGATGACTCCGGGGTTTCTCGGGTCGTCCTCGGGTATACCAGCCTCGACCTTACCGACAAGGTCGGCCCCGACATCGGCTGTTTTGGTGAATATCCCGCCGCCCACCCTCGCGAATAAAGCCACGGAGGAGGCCCCCATGGCGTAGCCGCTGATTATAGAGGCCGTCTCTGGCCGGCCGTAGAAGATGAAGAAAAGGCCTATGCCGATAAGCCCGAGGCTCGCAACCGACAGCCCCATCACGGAGCCGCCGAAGAACGCGGCGGAAAGGGCTCGGGACATCGACGGCTTGTACCTGTTAGCGGCTTCGGCCGTTCTGACATTGGCCTTCGTAGAGGCGTTCATCCCGAAAAAACCTGCGAGCATGGAGGAAATACCGCCGCAGATATACGCAAAGGCCGTCTGTACTCCGATAAAGACCGCGATCGCGACGGCCAGGAATACGACAAAGACGGCGAGTATCGCGTACTGCCGCCTCAGGTAGACCATCGCGCCGCCGTGTATAAGACCGGCTATCTCGTTCATCCGTGGGTTCCCGGAAGGAAGACGCGTGACATAGAGGTAGATGAACAGGGTCATTACAAGGCCGAGCGCGCCTAAGAGCGGGGCGAGTGCAGTTATACCTTGCATATTATCTTACCTTTTGGTTTCAGCGTTCCGAAGTCCCCGCGGGTTTAATTGGCCCGCGGATGTTTCATCGATACAGGATACGCTGTATGGAGTGTTGAGTTAAAAAGACGACCGTCACCCGTAGAATCAAGTCAAACGGCTAAAAAGAGATGTCCTGTTGCGGGAAAAAAACCGATCAAGGTTCATTTTGAGGAGTTAAAGCTGTTCATCGCGTAATCTATGCCGCGGGCCACCAGCGCCTCTATCGAAGAGACGCCCCTTGTAAGCATGTCGTCGAGCGCGCCAGTCTCGTCCTCAGAGAAGGGGGCGAGCACATAATCGATTATGTCCCCGTCAATGGGCCTGCCTATGCCGAGCCTTATCCTCGGGAAATCCCTGCTGTCGATATGCTCTATGATGGAGTTTATGCCCCTGTGTCCGCCGCTCCCTCCGTCTTTTCTCAGCCTGAGTCTCCCTAAAGGCAGATCGCAGTCGTCATAGGCTGCTATTATCGATCCGGTGTCAACTGAGAAGGCGGCTTTGAACTCGGCGACGGCCTTGCCGCTCAGGTTCATGAAGGTCTGTGGTTTAAGAAGGACCGCGTCCTGTCCGAAGACCCTGCCTCTGCCCCACAGAGCCGAGGGGGAGCGGGTGAACTTTATGGAGCATCTATCCGAGAGCCTGTCTACGAGCATGAACCCGACATTGTGCCTGGTGATCTCGTAAGCAGGCCCCGGATTGCCTAATCCAACTATGAGAAGCAAAAAGGCTGTCCCCTGAAGTCGTATTTCACGCGGCCCGTTGAAGCCGCCGCGGCTAAAACAGGTCCAAAGAGGGGCTTACTCCTCCTTGGTCTCCTCTTCCTTCTCGGCGAAGCTCTTCGCGAGTTCGGCCTCGACCTCTTCAGCGGTCTTTGGCGCCACTTCGGCCGTCGGAGCGACTAACGATACTATGGTGGTGGACGGGTCGTCAAGGATATCAACACCCTCTGCGAGCTTTATGTCCGAGGCGTGCAGCGAATGTCCGATACCGAGCTTTGTGATGTCAAGGTCGATGCTGTCGGGGATCTGCGTCGGGAAGCACTCTACCCTCACGGTCCTGTGCTCCTGCTGGACGATGCCGCCGAAGGCGAGGCCCTCGGCCTTTCCGGTGAGGTGCACCGGGACATCGACGGTTATCTTGTGGTCCATCCGTATCTCTACGAAGTCCACATGCTGCAGGGACCCTCTGAGGGGATGGCGGGAGACTTCCTTGAACATGACCATCCGTGTCTTGTCGCCCTCTAAAGCGAGGTTCACCAGAACGTTTCCGCCGGCCGCGGTATGGAGCACCTTTTCAAGCTCCTTGTTGCTCAGGGCCAGCGATATGGCGCCTTTTATCGCCTGTCCGTAGAGTATCGCGGGTACCGAGCCTTCTTTGCGAATCCTGCCGGCGGCGCCTTTACCTGTGGCCGGTCTGGGCTGGGCTGATAGATTTATCTGTTCCATTACTCTCTTCCTCCAGTAGTTTCAATGAATTTTATGGGTGTCTGTCAAACAAAAAGCGAACTTACGGACTCTCCGCAGTGTATCCTCTTTATGGCCTCGCCGAGGAGCGGCCCGACCGAAAGCCTCTTTATCTTGGCCGACCTGGCGCCCTCCCTCTCCGGTATGGTGTTCGTGACGACCAGTTGCCGTATGGGAGATTTATCTATCCTCTCTATGGCGGGGCCGGAAAGTACGGCGTGGGTAGCGCACGCGAATATCTGTTTGGCGCCGTGCTTTTCCACCGCTACGGCCGCCTGCGTAAGCGTACCGGCTGTATCTATCATGTCGTCAAGGATTATAGCGGTCTTTCCATGCACGTCCCCTATTATGTTCATGACCTCGGAGACATTCGGGGCCGGGCGCCTTTTGTCTATTATGGCGAGACTCGCCTCAAGCCTCTTGGCAAAGGCCCTGGCCCTCTCAACGCCTCCGGCGTCGGGTGAGACTATGACGATGTCGTCGTTAAAATTATCCTTTATGTACTTGAGGAGCACCGGGGTGGCGTAGAGGTGGTCGACCGGGATGTTGAAAAAGCCCTGTATCTGGCCGGCGTGAAGGTCCACGCATACGACCCTTGTCGCCCCCGCCACGGTTATAAGGTCTGCCACGAGCTTGGCCGAGATCGGCGTCCTCGGCGCCACCTTCCTGTCCTGCCTCGCGTACCCGTAATACGGCAGAACGGCCGTTACGGAGACGGCGGAAGCCCTCTTGAAGGCATCGAGCATTATAAGGAGTTCCATCAGGTTGTTGTTGCACGGTATACAGGTCGACTGCACCACATATACCTCTACCCCTCTGACGCTCTCCTGTATGTCTACATATACTTCTCCGTCGCTGAAGCTCTTGACCTCGGATTTTCCGAGAGTAAGCCCGAGAGTCTCGCATATCTCCAGGGCAAGCGGCCTGTTCGAGTTTCCGGCAAAAACCTTGATCTTATCCATATTTCTTTCTACCCCTAAAGTACTTGCTTTTGCGACTGGACTCGATTTTATTTCTAACGTTCTGAAAACCCTGTGGGTTTTAAGCCCAGGGAGGGTTCATTATATTGGCTGGGGCGGGAGGATTCGAACCTCCGAGTGCGGGGATCAAAACCCCGTGCCTTACCGCTTGGCGACGCCCCAAAGGTTTTCTTGAGACGCGGACGGATACTAAATAAGCCCCTTTTACCGCGTCACCCCCGCCGACAACCGCGTTTTCAGAGCCCGTGCGCCAGAAAAACGGAAAAACCTTTATCGAGGGTCTTTTTTAATCTTTGAAAGGCCTCTTGGGCCTTGCCTGTCTCCGAGAAAACGCCGAAGACAGTCGGTCCGCTTCCTGACATAAGCGAGCCCATGGCCCCGGCTTCGAGAAGCGCGCCTTTGATGGCTGAGATCTCGGGGTACCTTCCCTCGGTGACAGCCTCGAGGTCGTTGTGAAGAAAGTCCTTTATATCATGCTCTGAGTCAAGGGTCTCTTCAGAATACATTAAGATATTATCTTCAGGCTTTTTTGTCAAGTCCAAATTATTATAGACCCAGGCCGTGGAGACATGGAAGCCGGGGTTTACCAGGACATAACTGTAACCGGGCAGTTTGACCCGTTTTAAGACCTCGCCCCTGCCTGTTGCTATGGCCGGGGACTTGAGGATGAAAAACGGAACATCCGAGCCGATCGACGCCCCGAGCTCCATCAGTCTTTGCTCGCCGGCGGGGGTGCCTAAAAACGAGTTCAGCCCCATAAGGACAGTGGCGGCATTTGAGCTGCCTCCGCCGAGGCCTGCTCCGACAGGGATTCTTTTCACTATGAAAATCGAGACCTTTCTTTTAAGACCGGCCTCCCGGAGCACAAGGTCCGCGGCCCTGTAGGCGAGGTTGTCCTTCCCGCCGGGGACCCCGGCGTGATCGGTCGAGACAAGTATGCCGTCGCCTTCCTCCACCTCTATGGTCACTTCGTCATAGAGCGAAACAGGCTGCATGAGAGAGAAGATTTCGTGGTAGCCGTCAGGTCTCTTTGAGAGGACTTTGAGGAAGAGGTTGACCTTGGCGGGCGAGAGAAACTGGCGGCGCTGTTGAGCCGAGGGGGAGTATTTC
This sequence comes from Deltaproteobacteria bacterium, assembly GCA_016219075.1. Lineage (GTDB taxonomy): Bacteria > Desulfobacterota > GWC2-55-46 > GWC2-55-46 > GWC2-55-46 > JACRCH01. The sequence continues at coordinate 16,074 of JACRCJ010000054.1, forward strand.
TGACCGTTGTCCATATTATCCGAACTTGTTGGGACGGAACTCAAAAAAACGGATTAGAAGTGGCCTACCTTCGACGGAGGCGTCTTGCAGACCTCGTTGAGCTCGGCGACAAGGATGTATTCGTGGTAGTCGTTCATGGCGCAGAGGAACTCTATGGCCTCGGTCCTGGCGCCGGGCACGGCGATAGCCGCCTTACCGAGGTGCTTGATGAGCACGGCCTCGGCCTGCGGGCATGCCTGCAGAAGGTCGTTTACGATCACCTTGCCTGTTATTACACCTTCCTCTTCATGGTGCTTATGTCCGTGTCCAGCCATAGTCTTTTGTCTCTTTTGTATTGTTAGTGTTTAAGAGCGGGCTTTTATGCCGCCTCGCTTAGAATAAAACCCTGGCTATGTCCATGACCCAGTCCGTAACCGGTCCGGGGTAGACGCCCAGAAATATCGTTACCGCGTTTATAAAATAGAGGAGCGCCCGCGTAGTAAGGTCGACCCTGATCGGGTCCGTGTTCTTCGGGGGCCTCAGGTACATGCTTTTCACGACCAGCAGGAAGTAGTACATCGCCACAACGGCCATCACGACGCCTATGACCGCCAGGGCCCATAGCCCCTCCTTCACCGCCGCGGCTATGATGTAGAACTTGGCGATAAACCCGCCCAGCGGGGGGATCCCGGCTATCGAAAGAAGCCCGATAAAGAGCGTGGCGGCCAAAAGCGGTGAACGCCTGCTCAGCCCGGCGTACGACTCCACAAGGTCCGAACCCTCTGAGTTGTTGAAGGCCACGATGGCGATGAAGCTGCCGAGTATGGCGAATACATAGGTCAGGAGGTAGAACATTATCGCGCCGGCTCCGAGCGCCGAGGCGGCCGCCACGGCCATCAGGAGGTACCCGGCCGAGCCTATACCGGCGTAGGCGATAAGTCTTTTTATGTCCTTCTGCGGCATGGCCGCGAGGTTTCCGAAGATCAGAGAAGCGCCGGATATTAAGGAGACCAGCATTATCCACTCGGCCTTGATGTGGATAAGGCCGGTAAAGAGTATCCTCATTATGACAATGAAACCCGCCGCCTTCGAGGACGCGGCAAGAAGGGCCGTCACCGGGGTCGGGGCGCCCTGATAGACGTCCGGGGCCCATACATGGAACGGAATGGATGAGATCTTGAAGGTGAGCCCTATCACCAGGAGCGTGATGCCGACTATCAGGAAGCCGTTTCCGTCTGCGGTCTTTAAGGACTGGGCCACTTCCACGAAACCCGTTGCGCCAGAGGCGCCGTAAATGAAGCTTATGCCGTAGACCAGAAAGCCGGAGGCGAGAGCGCCAGTGACAAGGTACTTAAGCCCGGCCTCGACAGTGAGCGGGTTGTCGTTCGTGAAGGCCGCGAGAACATACAGGCAAACCGCGACGAACTCAAGCGAGACGTAGAAACCCACGAAGTCCGTTATCGACGAGAGGAACATCATGCCGGTTATGGCGAAGATGATCAGCACGTAGAACTCACCCCTCCAGTTCCTTATCTTCTCCTCGTACATCATGACGAGATACAGAATAAGGACCGTTATGACCAGGAAGAGCCACTTGAAGAATATCGAGACCGTGTCCTGTATAAAGAGCCCCCCGACGGCCTTGCCGGTCCCGGCGCCGATGAGGGTGTAGCCGGCGATACAGGTCCCGATGATCCCGATCACGCCGGTGACCTTCCTTGAGCCCCTGAACATGAAGAGCTCGAGTATAAGAAGGAGGAACGCGGTCCCCAGCATCACGAATTCCGGGGTCATCAGTTGAAGGTTCATTTGCATGCTTAAAAGCCTCTCATAAGCTACGGTTTCGGTTCTCCGTATTAACCGTGCGGCACGGCGTTGATCTTATCCACAAGCGGCACCACGCCGGTGTTTATTATATCCACCAATATCGCGGGGTAGAAGCCTACAACGAAGAGGACCACTATAAGGACCACGAACGGGAGCCTCTCCACGAAGGTGGTGGCGTCCCTGAGGTCGTCCCACCTGTCCTGCGGTTCCCTGAAGAAGACGTCCCTCAGGCACCTGAGCATGTAGGTCGCGGTCACGATGATACCGAAGACGGCTATTACGGTCTGGAACGGGTAGTCCTTGAACGCCCCTATAAAGACCATGAGCTCGGCCACGAAGTTGGCCAGGCCCGGCAGGCCGCTCGACGCGAAGCCCATTATCGCGAAAGCTATCGCCACGAACGGGAGCTTTTTGGCGAGACCCGAAAAATCGTACATCATGCGGGTGTGTGACTGGTCGTATACGAACCCGATAAGAGAGAACGCGAGGGCCGTCATTATACCGTGGGCGAACATGAGGAGCACCGCTCCGTTGACGCCTATATAGTTGAGGGTCGCAAGACCCAGAAGGACGTAACCCATATGGCTTGAGGAAGAATAGCCGATCATGAACTTCATGTCCTTCCTGCTCATGGCCACAAGACCGCCGTAGAATATGTTTATGAGGCAGAGTACGGCCACATACGGCATCCAGAACTGGGCCCCTTCGGGGAGCATCCCCATCGCGATCCTCAATATACCGTAGGCGCCGAGTTTCATAAGAACGCCGGCATGAAGCATACTGACGGCTGAAGGAGCCGCAGCGTGCCCTATGGGCGACCACGAGTGGAACGGGGCCAGAGGGACCAGGACGCCGAAACCGAACAGGAGCGGCAGGAAGACTTTTATCTGGTAGCCCTTCTCGAGCGTGAGCTTGCTGATGGCCAGCATGTCGAATGTATACACGCCCGACTGCGCGCCGGCTACGAAGTAGAGCGAAAGGATGCCCAGGAGAGCGAATACCGCGCCGAAGCTCAGGTAAAGCGTCAGCTTCATGGTGGCGTACTCCCTGTTGGCACTGCCCCATATGCCTATGAGCGGATACATCGGGATGACCGCGAGCTCATAGAAAAGGTAGAAGAACAGCAGGTCAAGCGAGGCAAATACGCCGAAGACGCCCGCAACGAGCAGGAGAAGGAATATGTAGTGCTCCCTCACCCTCTGCTTGACTCCGACCCATGAGACGAAGACACCCGTAAAGATAACGAACGCGGTAAGGACGATCATGGCTATGCTTATCCCGTCGACCCCCACATGGTATGAAATGCCCAGCGACTTGACCCACTCTATCCGTTCTACGAACTGGTAGCCTCCCTTTCCCTTGTCGTAGGCCCAGAGCATGTACAACGAGAGTGCCAGGCAGAACGACGTGGTCGCCACTGATATCGCCCGCACAAGCCAGAGCATCTCGTCCTTCAGGAAAAGCAGGATGATGACAGCCGCGAGCGGCGCCGCGATTATGGCTGATATTACCGGGAAACCTTCCACTTGCTACCTCTTTTTAGAATATGGCTGCAAAGATTATCATCAGCACAAGCACCCCGCCGACCATGACGAACGCGTAGTTCTGGAGCTGGCCCGTCGTGGTGAGTCGTAATCCCTTGCCTGTCTGCCTGGTGAAATACGCCATTCCGTTTATGACGAAGTTGATGATTATATTCACTTCGATATAGTTCAATATTCTTGCCATGCCGTTATACAGCCACCCTACCAGGTAGGTGTCGTATATATGGTCTATGTAGAACCTGTTCTCAAGTAACTTATAGGTGAACGGCAGGGCCTCTTCCATCACGTCGGACTTCATGCCCTTCCTCGAGTATATGGTCCAGCCCAGGACCAGGCCGCCGAGGACGACTACCGTCGACAACGAGGCGACCATGAAGTTGAAGCGGTGCTCGGCGTGAACGCCGCGGCCGCCGTGTTCCAGGAGCCCGGAAGCCGCCGTGTGAATAAACGAGCCGAAGTTGGGCTCAAGGCCCGGAAAACCCGCGAAACCGGCTATGACGGCGAAGACCGCGAGGATCATGAGCGGGACCGTCATGACATAAGGGGATTCGTGCGGATGCCCGTGGTACTTCTTCTCGCCGAAGAAGGTGACCGCGACCAGCTTCGACATGAAAACGGCCGTTATGAAGGCCGTCAGCACGCCCATCGCGAAGAGGAAGTAGTTGCCAGACTCGAAGGTGGCCGACAGTATCTCGTCCTTTGACCAGAAACCGCTGAAAGGGAACATGCCGACCATCGCGAGGCTCCCCAGTATGAAAGTCACGGCGGTCGCCTTCATCTTCGGGTACAACCGCCCCATCTCCCATATATCGTTGGAGTGGCAGGCGTGTATGACGCTGCCGGCGCCGAGGAAGAGAAGCGCCTTGAAGAACGCGTGCGTGGCGAGGTAGAACATGCCGGCCCCGGTCCCGCCAACACCTATGGCGAGCACCATGTAGCCGAGAGAACTCAGAGTCGAGAACGCTATGATGCGTTTAATGTCTTTCTGGCCGAGCGCCATGAGGGCAGCCATGAGGGCCGTAAAGCCGCCGATGTAAGCGACCACGACCATCGCGTCGGGGGCGGCGGCGTAGAGAAACGAAGTCCTTGCGAGCATGTAGACGCCGGCCGCGACCATCGTTGCGGCGTGTATAAGGGCCGAGACCGGGGTCGGGCCCTCCATCGCGTCCGGGAGCCATACATGCAGAGGGAACTGGGCTGATTTACCGACGGCGCCGCAGAATATAAGGAGCGCCGCGAGCGTAAGCGTGCCAGAGGAGACATGGCCGGCCGCTATATGCTGCTCGATCTCTATGAAGTTAAAGGTGCCCGTGGCGTAGAATATGACGAATATGCCGAGGATAAAGCCGAAGTCCCCGATGCGGTTTACGAGGAACGCCTTCTTGGCGGCGTCGGCGGCCGACGGTTTTTCGTAGTAGTAGCCGATCAACAGGTACGAAGCCAGACCGACAAGCTCCCAGAAGATGTATATCATTATGAGGTTGTTCGATAGGACGATGCCCAGCATCGCGAAGATAAAGAGCGAGAGGCACGCGAAGAACCTGGAGTACCCCGGGTCCCCGTGCATGTATCCCCTTGAGTAAATATGTATGAGCGAGCCTACGAAGGTCACTATGAAGAGCATTATTATGCTCAGAGGGTCGATAAGCGTGCCCATCTCGACCTTGAGGCCGGGGATGTCTATCCATGTGAAGGCCTGCTCTATCGGGTGCATGTTCGGGTCACCCGGCAGCTTCAGGACATAGGGGAGCACTATGAAAAAGCCCGTGATGACCGCCCCTATGGAGACATAAGAGCTGAGCTCCTCATTTTTCCGCGCGACAAGCGCGATAAAGACGCTTACGACCAGCGGTATGATTAGCAGTGCCCAGATATCCATCAGTACCTCATCTCATCGAGATCTTCGACATTTACGGTCTTCCTGGTCCTGTAGACACTGACCAGTATTGCCAGCCCGATCGCCACCTCAGCGGCGGCTACGGTTATGTTAAAGACTACAAAGATCGTGCCGTTCAGCGACTGCAGGTAATACGAGAAGGCCGCGAGGCTTATGTTCACGGAATTGAATATCAGCTCCAGGGACATGAGCACGATGATGATGTTGCGACGGAGCAGCACCCCGGCCACGCCTATGGAGAAGAGTATGAAGCTTAGTATGAGGTAATGGGATATAGTCAGCATGTCCTTGAATTTGCCGCCGTTTATTTATTTTTTTAACGGTCCTGTCGCCCGCGGTGCGCTCTTTCGCCTCCGCGTTCCGTCACGCTCTGAAAGCCCGGTCCCGCTTATGACCCCACGCCGTTATTCTTCCTGGGCCTGGTCTTATCCTTCATCACAAGCACTATCGCTCCGACAAGGGCTACAAGCAGCAGGAGAGAGACGACCTCGAACGGGAATATGTACTGCGTGAAAAGGGCCTTTCCGATAACCTCGGTGTTCTTCGCGAGAACGGCCTCGTTGTAAATCCCGAGTTCTGCCGAGAGCTTGCCCCCTTTTACCAGGTAGCCCAACACCAGCAGTAGCGCTATTATCACCCCGACCGCCGGCAGCCACTGGCTGTGGATATAATCCTTTGTCTTTTCCCTGCCTATGTCGAGCACCATCACGGCAAAGAGGAACAAGACCATGACGGCGCCGACATATATAAAGACCTGTACGGCGGCGAGAAACGGCGACCTCAGGAGTATAAAGATCGCGGCGACCTGAAGCAGGCAGATGATCAGGTAAAAGGCGCTGTGTACCGCGTTCCTTACGGAGACGACCAGGACCGCAGAGACTATGGCCACCAGTGCGAATATGTAAAAGAATAACTGTTCCATCCTTGATTTCCCCGGGCGTCTTTTAACGCGCCCTGACTCCCGAACTTAGTATTTTTACCAGGCCCTCTTTTTCGTGACCTTCAGGTCAGCCGTTACCTTTATGCCTGAAAGGGGCCGCTCAAACTTCGCCTTGGCCACGATCCCGCCTTCGATGCTTTCGGGGACCGGCTGCGGCATCAGGAGGTCCTCTCTGTTCCTCACAGTGCACCTGAAGTCGCTGCAGGCAAGCTCGTATTCCCTGCCGAGCCGCACGGCCCTTGTCGGGCAGGCGTCCTCGCAGTACCCGCAGAACAGGCACCTCACGAGGTTTACTCTCCAGACCTTGGCTACCCTGTCGGCGATGCCTCTGCCGGTGTCGTCCTCCATCGGGACTACCGTTATGCACGATGTCGGACAGGCCTTTACGCACAGCTCGCACGCGACACAGAGCTCCCTGCCGTTTTCGTCCCTGTTAAGGGTGTGAACTCCCCTGAAACGCCTGTACGGGATCCACTTCTCATCGTCCGGGTACCTGTGAGTAATGCTCTTGGAAATATTGTACCCGAGCGTGACCTTCAGGCCCTTTACGAAGTCGGTAAACAGGACCTTCTTTATGAGGTCCAATATGTCTATGCCCTTTTTATCGCTCATATCCGCATAAATCCTGTGATAAGTATGGTCACCAGCGATACCGGGATCAGGATCTTCCAGCCTATGGTCATAAGCTGGTCATACCTGTACCTGGGAAGAGTGAACCTGACCCACATGAAGAAGTATATGAAGAAGGCCACCTTCGCTACAAACCAGAAGATCGGAGGGATCGGGATCGGAAGAGGGACCGGAGAGTTCCATCCGCCGAAAAAGAGTATTACTGTGAGCACCGATACCGAGACCATCGCCACATACTCGGCGAGCATGAAAAGGGCGAACTTCATGCCGCTGTACTCGGTATGGAAGCCGGCTCCGAGAGTTCCTTCGTCTTCAGGCAGGTCAAAGGGTATGCGGTTTATCTCGGCCAGAGAGCCGATGATGAATATGGCGCACCAGACGGGGCCGACCGGGAGGTAGAAGAAGTTCCACTGCAGCAGGCTTCCGCCCTGGCTCCTGACTATGTCCACCAGGCTCAGTGAGTTTGAGAGCATCACGACGCCTATGACGGCGAAGCTGATGGAGATCTCGTAGCTTATCATCTGTGCCGAAGACCTCAGGCCCCCTATGAGCGAGTACTTGCTGTTGGAGGCCCAGCCGCCGAGTATTATTCCGTAGACGCCGAGCCCGGAGATCGCGAGTATGTAGAGTATCCCGACGTTCATGTCCGAGATGTAGAGCGAGACCTCCTTGTTTATCACCGGGATCACGATGTTTTCGCCGAACGGGATGGCCACAAAGACGGCGAACGCCGGGACCATCGCAAGAAGCGGCGCTATCGTGAAGAGGAACTTATCCGCCCTGTCCGGGACGATGTCCTCTTTCATCAGTAGCTTTATCATGTCGGCGAAAGGCTGCAGGAGGCCGTGAGGACCGACCCTCCAGGGACCGAGCCTTACCTGGATGTGTCCGGCGACCTTCCTCTCAAGCCATGTAAGCGGCAGCGGGAGACCGAAGAGGATCATGGTCACCACCACCACTTTGACGGCTATCAGGACTACTTCCAATATGGTTGAGATGTCTGGTATCATCATTTATAAGTTTTGAAGCTTTTTTTTCGTTACGCGGCCTGACTGAGTGTTGCCCGACCTGACCCCGCCTGATTTAACCTTGCCCGCTTAATTTAACCTTGCCCGCCTGATTTAACCCTGCCCGGAGGAGCCCTCTATCTTTTTCTGCCCCACATGTAGTTTATCATCTCCAGGTACCTTGAATTCATGCCGCGGACGATGGAGTGTATGGTAAAGACGATGTTTTTGAGGAGCTTGTAGATGATCCTCGGGTTCCCGTCAACAAGCGTCTCGAAATCCGCCTTCTCTATCATATAGGTCTCAAGGTCGGATACCGCCACGACCGTGGCGGAGCGGGGCCTTCCGTCAAGAAAACTCATCTCGCCGAATATATCGCCGTCCTTCATGATGGTGAGCGTGAAGAGCTCGCCGTCCGGGGCGGTCTTGCAGGCCTTTACCTCGCCTCTCCTGATGACATAGATCGAATGGCCGTCCTCGCTCTCCTTGAATATCGTCTCGCCGAGCTTGAAGTCCTTTTTCTTTACGACGGTCGAAATCGTCTCGACCTCTTTATCCGTGAGGTCGTGAAAGAACGGTGTCTCTCTGAGTAATTTCGGATCTACCATGGTTTACCTCCGCCTTACGCAGTGCAGGCGCTCTGTGCGAGCGGCGTGTGCCTGCTTATTGATTGGCCCTTGTTATGCTGACCCTCGGTACGCCTTCGCCCCTCTTGAAGAACCTGTTTACTTCGGCGTCCTCAAAAGACTCGGGGATGAAGGCGACCCCGTTTTTCGAGCCTCTGCCCGTTTTCAGGGTTGCAACGACCGTGTGGTTCTTTCCCTTTACCCTGACCTTTTCACCGGTTATGAGGCCGAGCCTGCAGGCGTCGTCCTCGCTTATCTCGACGGTAGCGCTTTTTATGAGTCCCAGGAGCGTATCAGACTTTCTTGAGAAGCTCCCGAGGTGGAAGAGATGGCTGCCGGTGACGAGAGCGAAAGACCCTCCAACGGAGTCGGCCTGGGCCGCCTTTGAGGCGAACTCCCCGGGAGCAAACACCGCGCCGGCGGCGCCTTTGACTATTGCCGCCTTGTTGTCGAGCCGGTTGTCGCTGTTTTTCTTGTTGTTGAAGACAAGGCTCACTTCCGAGTACATCGGGTTTACTTTTCTTATCTCATCGAGGACGAGGACCGGGTTCTTGGGCCCGAACGATGCGTCGAACGACTCGCCTACCGCCCTTATGATGTCAAAGTCGCGTTTGGCCTTGCCCGGAAGAGCGATAAGCTTCCTTATGATCTGGGCCCTGCCCTCCTGGTTCGTGAACATCCCTTCCTTTTCGCTGAAGCTCGCGCCGGGAAGGATCACGTGCGCGAGCTTCGCCGTCTCGGTCATGAATATGTCCTGGACCACCAGGAACCGGACCTTTGAAAGAGCGGCCCTGGCGAACTCCTTGTCCGGGTAGTTCGAGACGATGTCTTCGCCGGCCACATAAAGGGCGTCTATCTCGCCTCTCATCGCGGCCTCAAGCATCGCTTCCAATCCAAGACCCTCTTGCGTCTTTGAGTAGCCGGGGCCGAACGAAGGGTGAACGCCCATCTCCCACGCGCCCCTCTGGTTGCACCTGTCAAGGGCCGGCATGACTGTGACTTTTTTGCCAGCGTTCTTTAAAACGCCCTTTAAAAGATCGAGGCCCGAGGTCCCGTCCGGGAACCTTAAGAACTCGGTGCCGGCTATTATCGCCACCGACTCTGAGGCCTGAAGCCTTTTCGCGATGTCCGCTATCCCGTCGGCGCTTACCCCGGCCGCTGATAAAAGGGCCGTCATCTTTGAGTCTTTTATCGCCCTGAGCTTCTCGTCCTCCGAGAGCTTGGAGGCGTTTATCGACAGTGTTATCGCGTCAAGGACCGCCCTTTCGGAGGCCGGGGCGTGACGGAGCGTGACATTGGCGGAGCTGTCGAGCTTCATCGCCCTCGGGGAGGCTATTATGAGGTTCATCCTCCTGTTGCCGGAGACGCGCCTTACGATGTACTCGGTTACCGGGTTCTCGTCCGAAATATGGCTGCCTATGATGAGGACCGTGTCGGACTCCATGCAGTCGAAGACCGACGCGCCGCCCTCGTTCATCGAGGCGGCCCGGATGAACGCCGAGGCGGATTGCGAGTTCCACCTTGAGTTTGAGTCGATATTGGCGCTCTTGAATACCGTCCTTACAAGCTTCTGGAAGAGGTATAGTTCCTCGTTTGTCAGCGTCGGCGAGGCCACCCCGCCCACATGCCTGCCTTCCTTATCTGAAAAACCGTCCTTTATGGCCGAAAGCGCTTCAGCCCATGTAGCGTCCTGATGCCTTATAAGCGGCCTGGTGAGCCTCTCGGTGCTGTTGACGAAGTCAAAGCCGAACCTGCCTCTGGCGCAAAGCGTTTCACTGTTAAGGCCGACTCCGAGCTGGGCCCTGGCCCTTAACAACCGCCCGTCCCTCTCCTCGATGACCATCCTGCACCCGGTGGCGCAGTACGGGCATATCGTGTCGGCGCCCTTCAAGTCCCAGGGCCTGGACTTGTACCTGTAGGGGAGCCTCATGAAGCATCCAACAGGGCAGACCTCTATGCAGTTGCCGTCCTGGTCGCAGTCCAGGAAGGTCCTGTTGAAGCTTGTTGGCTCCTGGTGGTCTCCTCTGCCGAGCGCCCCGAGCACATTCCTTCCGACCACTTCCCTGCAGACCCTGACGCACTTCATGCACTGGACGCAGCGGTTGGAGTTCTTTATGATGACAGGGCTCAGGATATAGTCCTTTTCGTGGAACTTGAACTTCGGCTCGGCGTGCCTGCCCTTGTGGGGGCCGTACTTATGGACCATGTCCTGCAGCTCGCACTCGCCGCCCTTGTCGCACACCGGGCAGTCCAGCGCGTGGTTTGCCAGCAGGAACTCAAGGACCCCGGCCCTGGCGGAAGCGACCGTGGAGCTGTCGGTATTGATGGACATACCGTTGAGCACGGGGGTTATGCAGGAAGGCTGGAGCTTTCTCTGGCCTTCGATCTCCACCAGACACATCCTGCACGAGCCTATGCCCATCAGGTCGGCCTGGTAGCAGAAGGTCGGTATCTCGTAGCCGGCCTTGCGCGCCGCGTCCAGTATGAGGGTGTTGTCCTCTACCGTGATCTCTTTTCCGTTTATCTTTATTGTTACCATGTCGTCAATTCACTTATCCGGATAGTCTTATGATGCCATGCATTTTTTGTGGTCTATGTGGTACTGGAACTCTTCCCTGAAGTTCTTGAGCGCTCCCCTCAAGGCCATCACCGCCCCGTCGCCCAGAGGGCAGAAGGTGCGGCCGAAGATGTTGGCGCACAGGCTCTCCATGAGCTCTATGTCGCCGGGCCGGCCTTCTCCGTGCTCGAGCCTTTTAAGCACCCTGGTGAGCCACGGCGTGCCATCGCGGCACGGGGTGCACTTGCCGCAGGACTCGTGGCTGAAAAACCTGTTCGTTATGAAAGCCGCCTTGACCATGCAGGTCGACTCGTCCATCACTATGACCGCTCCCGAGCCGAGCATGCTGCCCTTGGCCGCAAGGGAGTCGAAATCAAGCGGCGTGTCAAGGTCGTTGGCCGTAAGCATCGGGGCGCTCACGCCCCCGGGGACGACGGCCTTAAGCGGACGGTCATCCCTGAGCATCCCGCCGCAGTGGTTGAATATGAGGTCTCTTAAAGTGGTGCCCATCGGAAGCTCGTAGAGCCCCGGTTTCTTGACATGTCCGCTCACGCCGAAGATCTTCGGCCCGGGGCTTTTCTCCGGGCCTATGGAAGAGAACCACTTGGGCCCCTTCTCGATTATCGCCGGTATGCACGCGAGTGTTTCCACGTTATTGATTACCGTGGGCTTGCCGTACAGACCAGCCAGCGCCGGGAACGGAGGCTTCTTCCTGGGCTGCGCCCTGTAGCCTTCGATGGATTCAAGCAGCGCCGTCTCCTCGCCGCATATGTACGCCCCGAAACCCCTGTGGATGTACATGTCGAGGTTAAAGCCGGTGCCGAGTATGTTTTTGCCGAGATAGCCTTTGGCGTAGGCCTCTTTTATAGCCTCTTCAAGCCTGTTGGCGCCGAAGACGAACTCTCCCCTTATGTATATGTAGGACTTGGCCGCCCCTATGGCGTAGCATGTTATCATCATCCCTTCTAAAAGGAGGTGCGGGTCGTTGTCTATTATCGCCCTGTCCTTGTAGGTGCCCGGCTCACCCTCGTCGGCGTTGCAGCAGAGGTACTTCGGGATCGTCGGGTCCTTGGGTATGAAACTCCACTTAAGGCCTGTTGAAAAACCCGCCCCGCCTCTTCCCCTTAACCCCGAGTCCTTGACCATCTGGATGATGTTGTCGGGCTTGAGCTTGAGGGCCTCTGCGAAAGCCTTGTACCCACCGTCTTTGATATAGTTCTCGATCCTGTGGGATTCGGGCTTGTCTATGTTTTTTAAGAGGATCTTTTCCATTTTCCGATTATAGTCCGCTAACGCCTTCGATTTTATGCCGCACCCTCAGAGAGCCCCGGTCTGCCGGCCGTTCGCTTTCGCTATACGAGCTTCTTGATTATCTCGTCAACCTTCTGTTCCGTCAGGTTCTCGAAGTAATCGTCGTTTACCTGCATCATCGGGGCCGTCCCGCATGAGCCGAGACACTCCACGGTTGAGAGGGTGAACCTGTTGTCCGGGGTCGTCTCGCCGGTCTTTATGTTCAGGGACCTCTCCATGTACTTTATGATGTGCTCGGCCCCCAGAAGCGAGCACGAGATGTTACGGCATACCTGTATGTGGTGTCTGCCCACGGGCTTCTGGATGTTGTACATCGTGTAGAAGGCCGCGGCCTCGTTTACCTCTACGGGGTTCATCTCAAGGATCACGGCGACATCTTCCATGTCAGAGCGCTCAAGATGGCCTCCGCGGTCCGCCTGGGCGATCCTCAAGGCGTCCATCACCGCGGACCTCTTGTTCGGGTACTTTTTTAACGCCGCCTCTATCTCTTTTTTCGCTTTATCCGAGAGCATATCTTCACAGATACCTTTTTGTATTTATACTTTAAAGACTTACTTGTCGCACTCTCCGAAGACCGGGTCAAGACTCGATATTATCGCTATGACGTCGGCAAGGTACCTGCCCTTTGACATGGTCTTAACGGTCTGGAGGTTCATGAAGGTCGGGACCCTGAGTTTAAGCCTGTACGGTTTTTCCGTGCCGTCGCTGACTATGTATACGCCGAGTTCGCCCTTGGGGGCCTCGATCGACGAGTATATCTCGCCCCTGGGGACCTTGAAGCCCTGTGAGACGTACTTGAAATGGTGTATCAGGGCTTCCATGTTCTTATAGACATCCGGCTTGGGCGGCGGGATTATCTGGGGGATGTCGACATTGAACGGGCCGTCCGGCAGGTCTTTCAGGGCCTGCTTGATGATGCGCATCGACTGCTTTATCTCCTCGAACCTCATGTTGTAGCGGTCGAAGCAGTCGCCGTTCTCACCCGTCGGCACGTCGAAATCGAACCTGTCATATACAAGATACGGCTCGTCTTTCCTTATGTCCCACTTGACGCCGCTGGCCCTTAAGGCCGGGCCGCTCAACCCGAGGCTTATCGCCTCTTCGGCGGATATCACGCCCACGCCCCTGTTCCTCTGTATCCAGATCCTGTTGCCTATGAGGAGCCTTTCGTACTCTTCAAACCTTGGGGGGAAGATCTCGAGCATCCGTTCGCAGGCCTCTTTGCACTGGGGGGTAAAGTCGTAGCGCACCCCGCCAACCCTCAGGTACGAGAGCGTCATCCTGGCTCCGCAGATCATCTCGAAGATGTCGAGCACGACTTCCCTTTCCCTCATCGCGTAAAGGAGTATCGACATGGCGCCGAGGTCAAGGGCCCAGGCCCCGAGGGCCAGCAGATGCCCGGCCATCCTCGAAAGCTCCGCGGCTATTACCCTTATGTACTTGGCCCTCTCGGTTATCTCTATGTCCAGAAGCTTCTCGACGGCCTGAACATACGCCAGGTTGTTGCTCATGGCGCTCATGTAGTCGAGCCTGTCGGTATAGGGCACGAACTGGTGATAGAGCAGGTTCTCGGCTATCTTCTCGGTGCCCCTGTGAAGATACCCGATATCCGGCTCGATATCGACGATGGTCTCGCCCTGCATATTGAGGATGATGTGCAGGACCCCGTGTGTGGAGGGGTGCTGCGGCCCCATATGCATCGTTACCAGTTTGGTTTCTATTATCTCTTCTTTATCAGGCATCTTCTTTTTCGAAAGTTTTATTTTTAAAGTTCTGAAAACCCCGGGGTTTCAAGCCCGGGGAGGGTTCATTTTCCGTCCGGCGCCTCTTAGTCAGTGATGCTCTCGGGCTCTTTTTCCTCTCCGTTGGGGTTGTACCTGTCCTTGTAGCCCCTCAGCGGGTAGTCCTTCCTGAGCGGATACCCCTCCCAGTCTTCGGCCATGTATATCCTTTTCATGTTCGGGTGCCCGTCGAAGGCTATCCCGAACATGTCGTAGACTTCCCTCTCCGGCCAGTCGGCCCCGGGCCATATGGAAGTGACCGAAGGGACGGTCTCGCCTTCGTTCACCCTCACCTTGACCCTGATCCTGTGCTTTTTGCGTATGGAGTAGAGGTGGTAGACGACCTCGAACCTGGGGTTCTCGCCGTAGTAATCGGCGCCTGCGACATCCACTATGAAGTTCATGCTGAGATCGGGGTCGATCTTGAGAAAATTGCAGAGGTTTCTGACGGTCGTCCTGTCCACCAGATGAGTCACCTCGCCCCTGAAGACGACGGTTTCGATTATCTGGCCGATGAAGGCCTCTCTGACCTTCCTTACAAGGACCGAATCTTCTATGTTCATGACGGCTGCGCTCATTTGCTTATCCTGATATTTCTCTCTTCAAGTATGAACGGGTTCTCTTTCTTTATCTTCTCCATAAGCTGGAGGAACCCGAAAAGAAGCGCGTCAGGCCTCGGGGGGCATCCCGGGATATAGACATCGACCGGGATGACAAGGTCGGTGCCCTGTACGACCGAGTATGTGTTGTAAGGGCCTCCCGCGGAAGCGCACCCGCCCTGGGCTATGACCCACCTGGGCTCGGCCATCTGGTCGTAGAGCCTTTTGACGGCCGGGGCGATCTTTTTCGTCATGGTGCCTGCCACGACCATGACATCGGACTGGCGCGGAGACGGCCTGAACACTATGCCGAACCTGTCCGTGTCGTAACGGGAGCAGCCCGCGGCTATCATCTCGATGGCGCAGCACGCAAGCCCGAAGGTCATCGGCCACAGGGCCGAGGTGCGGCCCCAGTTGACGACATTACCGACGACGGGGTTATGCTTTACCGTCCTGACGATGGGGTTGTTCCTTAACGCGTCAGCCACGCCCTCAAGCGTGGTGAAAAGGACGGACTCTTCTAAAGGGCTCTTGTTTTCGTACATATCTACCTTTACTTTACCTGCGCCGCTTTTTCAATAAGACTCAAGTGCCTCAGACCCACTCCAGAGCGCCCTTTACCCAGGCGTATATGAGGCCGATGGCAAGGACCGCTATAAATACGACCATCTCCACGAAGATGAACATGGAGAGGCTTTTTTCCATAAGGAGCACGGCCCATGGAAAGAGAAAGAGCGTTTCAACATCGAATATGACGAATAGTATGGCGATTACGAAGAAGTGTATTCTGACATGGCCTTCGTTGGCGTCCCCGATAGGGTCCATGCCGCACTCCCAGGGGGAGTTCTTGGAGGCATAGGGGTTCCTCGGCTGGAATATGAAACTCATAAACAGAGCGCCTACGGCCATCGCTGAGGCGACACCTATCATGATGAGAATCGGCAGATAAGTAAGAAGCATCTTTAATCAGACCCCTTCCTGATTCTTACAATACGGCTCGGTTCCTGTAAAAAAGTGCCAATTGTTACGATATGCTTTTGTGGATAGTCGCAAGATTAAAACAACTGAAAGATTTTGTCAAGGACAAAATGTATACTGTATACAGAAACTTTTTACCATGACCGGCTTACAAGTCCTCATACGGGATAAGCCCTTGTAATAGCGGAACATTTCCCGCACCCATCGCTGGCGCTAAAGGACAAAAAGGTCTTTCCTTCGGTCCTTGAATATATTGTTCATCGGGGTTATATCCTTGTCGCGCGCCTCTTCGGGTTTTATATCCATCGAGGCGGCCTCAACTCCGTCCCCGGCCGCCCTGTAAAGCACGCTCCCGTTGGGGGCTACTATCTGGCTCGTGCCTATGAAATGAAGCCTCGTGCCTCTGACCCTCTCCTCGGTGCCGACCCTGTTGGCGGTTATGGAGAAGACCCTGTTCTCCAGAGACCTTGTTATCATCGCCTGCGGGCAGTACGGAAGGACCAGGTTTGAAGGCTGGCATATGATCTCGGCGCCCCTGAGGGCGAGCGTCCTTGCGACCTCCGGGAATATCCAGTCGAAGCAGATCATCATGCCGATCTTCGCGCCGCCGGCCCTGTACACCTTGAGGTCTGTATCCCCCCTGCTGAATATCTTCTTTTCGTTCCAGAAGAGGTGCGCCTTCCTGTATACCCCGACAACGCCCCGGGGCCCGATGAGCATCGATGAGTTGTAGGTCTTTTTCCCGGCCTTTTCGGCGAACCCGGCTACGATGTGTATCTTCTTTTTCTTCGCCGCCTCAGACAGACGCCCGGCGGCGTACCCCCCGTCAACTGGCTCGGATAATTTGAGCGCCTCTTCTTTCGTCCTGAACTGGTACCCGGTCGAAAAAAGCTCCGGCAGTACGACAAGGTCCGCGTCCAGCGAGTCTATCTCCTTTAGAGCAGACTCGACATTCTCCTTTATCCTGCCGAACTCAGGGTGGGTCTGAATGAAACCTGCCTTCATGGTCCAAGCTCCTTAAAAAAAGTGGATGAGGACAACTAACAGGGTGTTGAAAAAGTCCGTCCATGGCTTTTTCAACTACGATTTGGCCTTCGTAGCTCCGTCCAAATCTAACAAATCGCTTTTTATAATGTTGGTGTGCCTCTTGCTTCGATTACGGCTTTACTTGCCGTATGGTCACGGGTGCTTTCTATTCACGCTAAAAAAGTCTCGCAATTGCACTCCCTTTTGGTCGTGGCTGGTAAGGAAGATTTCATTTGTATAGCTCGCCTTATCACTGCGTGAGCCGGCGAGCACCCAGTGGCAATACAACCATGGATTGCCGGGGGACCCGC
This sequence comes from Deltaproteobacteria bacterium, assembly GCA_016219075.1. Lineage (GTDB taxonomy): Bacteria > Desulfobacterota > GWC2-55-46 > GWC2-55-46 > GWC2-55-46 > JACRCH01. The sequence continues at coordinate 33,087 of JACRCJ010000054.1, forward strand.
CCGTAGGGTGGGTCGGGCTGTTTTTCAACAGCCTGCTAAAAAACACCGGGGCCGTCTCCGTCCGCCGATGAGCGCGTGAGCGCGCGGAGGTATGATTTTACATTCCATCAGCACATGATGTCAAGGGAGCGCGGCGGTCCGGCAAAAAAAGGAAGAGGGGAGAACGGCCTTGCGTTCTCCCCTCTTCCTTTTTTATGTAAGCTCTATCTGCAGCAGCCTGACTTCTTTATCGTCTTCTTCGCCGTTGTTTTCTTTGCGGTCGTCTTCCTCTTTGCCGGTTTTTTTGCCGTGGCCATCCTTACCTCCTTTTTAGGTTTAGATTCTTAAGCGTAAAAACCCGCGGATGAGACAATTTTTATTTATCACTATTACACCGGTCTGTCAACCCCCGTTCTTCTTTTTTTTCATCATATTACGCCGCCAGGGGCGGTCCCTCCGGCAGGCCGGAAACCCCTCCCCGGTCAACTCGGCTTGCAAGAGAGTCCTTTGTATGTTAATTTAGACCACTAAAAATCCTTTGACGAGGTACTATCGTGTCGATAACGAAAAAAGACGTGCTGCATGTGGCGGACCTCGCCCGGCTCGCGCTCACCGAAAAAGAGATCGACCTTTATACGGGCCAGCTCCAGAGGATACTGAGTTATGTGGAGAAGCTCTCGGAGCTTGACACCTCCGGAGTCGCCCCGACGACCACGACCGTGCCGCCGGAGACGGCTTTCAGGGAAGACCGCGTCACGCCGTCGCTTGCGCAGGAAGACGCGTTAAGAAACGCCCCGCTCTCTGAGAAGGGGTGCTTCAAGGTGCCCAAGATCATCGAATAGCGCAAAGCGGCCGGCAGGGCGCGCGCCCCCGCATCATCAAATCTTTATGAACCCTCCATAGGCTTCAAGCCCGGGGGTTTTCAGAGCGTAAAAAAGAAATATAAGGAGAAGAACCTTGGACCTGACCTCTTTGACCATACACGGGCTTTCGGAGAAGCTCAAGAACAGGGAGACGACCTCCGTAGAGGCGACAAAGGCGTTTTTGAAGCGCATAGAGGAAGTCGAGCCTAAAGTACGCGCCTTCATAACCGTGACCGCCGGGGAGGCCCTCAAGAGCGCAGGGGAAGCGGACAAAAGGATAGCGAAGGGCGAAGGCATCACCCCCCTTACGGGCGTGCCGATAGCCGTCAAGGACATCTTCTGCACGAAAGACATCAGGACCACATGCGCCTCGAAGATACTCGAGGGCTTCATCCCCCCCTACGACTCTACGGTCGTAAGGAAGCTGAAAGAGGCCGGGGCCGTTATCCTCGGCAAGAACAACATGGACGAGTTCGCCATGGGCTCTTCAACCGAGAACTCGGCCTTCTCGCCGACCTACAACCCGTGGGCGCTCGACCGCGTTCCGGGAGGAAGCTCCGGGGGCTCCGCCGCCTCGGTTGCGGCAAGTGAGTGTGTGGCGTCTATTGGCACCGACACCGGAGGGTCTATCCGCCAGCCCGCCTCGTGCTGCGGGGTAGTGGGGCTAAAACCCACTTACGGCAGGGTGTCGAGGTTCGGCATGATCGCCTTCGCGTCTTCGCTCGACCAGGCCGGCCCGTTCACGAAAGACACGACCGACGCGGCCATCATGCTCAACGCGATGGCCGGACACGACCCGTCGGACTCGACCTCCATCAAGGCCGAAGTCCCTGACTACAGGACCTTTCTTACCGGGGAGGTAAAGGGCCTGAAGGTAGGCATCCCGAAAGAGTACTTCATCGAGGGGATGGACAAAGAGGTCGAGGCCTCCGTCAGGGAAGCGCTTGAGGTATTAAAGAAAGCCGGGGCCGCGCTCGTGCCAGTGACCCTGCCCCACACCGAGTACGCCGTAGGCGTATACTACCTTGTTGCAACGGCCGAGGCGTCGAGTAACCTCGCCAGGTACGACGGAGTAAAGTACGGGCTCAGGGTCGATGAGACCGGGAGCCTTCTGGACATGTACAAAAAGACGCGCGACGAGGGGTTCGGCGGAGAGGTCAAGAGAAGGATCATGCTCGGCACGTATTCGCTGTCGGCCGGGTACTACGACGCCTACTACAAGAAGGCCTCGGAGGTGAGAACGCTCATAAAGAACGACTTCGATGAGGCGTTCAAGTCCTGCGACATAATAGCGACTCCTACCGCCCCGACCGCGGCCTTCAAGCTCGGCGAGAGGGTCGAGGACCCGCTTACGATGTACCTCTCGGACATCTTCACCATCTCGTGCAACCTGGCCGGGATACCCGGAATTTCTCTTCCGTGCGGGTTTACGAAAGAAGGGCTCCCCGTGGGGCTTCAGCTCCTCGGCAGGACGCTCGACGAGGGGACGGTCTTGAAAACGGCCTACGCTTATGAGAGTGCCACGGAGTGGCACACAAGAAGGCCGAAGATTTAAAAGCGGGTCAAAAAATTCCAGACGAGGTCTTTACAGATGAAATACGAAGCGGTAATAGGTCTTGAGGTGCACGCGCAGCTTCTGACCGACTCAAAACTCTTCTGCGGCTGCTCCACCCGGTTCGGCTCTGAGCCCAACACCCAGGTCTGCCAGATATGCCTCGGGATGCCGGGGGTGCTTCCGGTACTGAATAAAAAGGCGGTCGAGTTCGCCGTAAAGATGTCCCTTGCGGTAAACTGCCGTATAAACCCCAGAAGCATCTTCGCCAGGAAGAACTACTTCTACCCGGACCTGCCCAAGGGCTACCAGGTCTCCCAGTACACCGAGCCTTTGAGCGAGCACGGACACCTTGAGATCGACATCGACGGCGGAAGGAAGAGGATCGGCATAACCCGTATTCACATGGAAGAGGACGCCGGCAAGCTTCTTCACGGAGAGGGGATCGAGGACTCGAACTTCAGCTTCGTGGACTTGAACAGGACTGGCGTGCCGTTGATTGAGATAGTGAGCGAGCCGGACATGAGGACATCGGATGAGGCGGTGGCGTACCTGAAGGCGCTCAGGGACATACTCGTCTACCTCAGGATATGCGACGGCAACATGGAGGAAGGCAGCTTCCGCTGCGACGCCAATGTCTCGGTGAGGCTCATGGGGGCCGAGAAGCTCGGCACCAAGGCCGAGCTTAAGAACATGAACTCCTTCAAGTATGTGAAAGAGGCTATCGACTACGAGATACAGAGACAGATCGACCTGGTGGAAAACGGCGAGAAGGTCGTACAGGAGACCCGCCTCTTTGACGCGTCAAAGGGCATCACTGCCTCGATGAGGTCGAAAGAAGAGGCCCACGACTACCGCTACTTCCCGGAGCCCGACCTTCTCCCCCTGAATGTCGGCGCAAAGCTTGTAGACCAGGCCAGAGAAACGCTTCCTGAGCTCCCGGAGGCGAAAAGAGCGCGCTTCATCACAGACTACGCCATACCCCCATACGACGCCGGGGTGCTTACGGCCACCAGAGAGCTTGCCGACTACTACGAAGAGGTCGTAAAGGCCACCGGTGAACCTAAGGTCTCGTCGAACTGGGTCATGGGAGAGCTTTTAAGGCTCTTGAAGGAAGACGGCAAGGATGTCGGGGACTGCGCCCTTAAGCCCTCGGCCATAGCCGACCTTATAGGCATGATAAAAAAGGGCGCGATCAGCGGCAAGATGGCCAAAGAGGTCTTCGAGGAGATGTACAAGACCGGCAAACCCCCGGCCGGGATAGTCAAGGCCAGGGGCATCACGCAGATATCCGATGAGTCGGAGCTCGCCGGGGTCATCGACAGGGTGCTTGAGGCGAACCCGGAGAGCGTGGACAGGTACAGGTCCGGCAAGGTCCAGCTCTTCGGCTTCTTCGTAGGAGAGACGATGAAGGCCACAAAGGGCCAGGCCAACCCTCAGGCCGTCAATAAGATACTCAAGGAGAAGCTCGCCGGGTAAGAGAGGGTACTGGCGTACGGCCAATTTAAAAGACAACCTTTAAACTATCTTTGTTCTGTTCTTAAGCGGCGCTCCATCGGGTGTGATGCGCGCCGTCACCTCACCCCTCAAACGCCTTCCACCCCTCCTTTTTCCACCTGAAGTAATCGCTCAAGATCTTTCCGTGGTCGAAGGCGAGGTTTCCGGGGAGCGTCTCTTCGGTAAAGGCCCCGATATTCTTAGCGTCGTCTTTTGCCTCCGGGACCCCGTCGGCCTCTGCCACGAAGACCACCGATACGGTATGGAACCTCGGGTCTCTACCGGGGTCCGAGTAGGCGTGGAGCTGTGTTTTGAGCCTGACTGATAGAGAAGTCTCCTCAAGGGCTTCTCTTACGGCGGCCTCTTCGAGGCTCTCCCCGTAATCGACGAACCCCCCTGGTATGGCCCACCCATATGGCGGGTTCTTCCTCTCGATAAGTACTATCCCGCCTTTAAGCTCTATGATTATATCGACCGTGGGGAGCGGGTTCCTGTACTCTTTCATCTAAAATGCCTTGATGCGCTGGATCTTCCTGAACCGGCTCACTCGACCCTCACCGACCTTATGAACTCGGCGCTCTTTTCGGGGATGCTCGTGTTGATGAACATGCCGCTCCCGAGCTCGAACCCGGCGGCCTTGGAAAGCCTCGGGACGATGCTCAAGTACCAGTGGCAGTACTCGTTATCGGCGTCTTCGGGGCGGCTTGATTTTATGACATAGTTGAAGTCCGGGTCTTCAAGCCCGTAGTAGAACTTGGAAAGGATCGTCTTCAGGTGAAAGGCGAGGTCCGTAATCTCATCCTCTGTTATCGATGAGAACGCCGCCGAGTGGCGCTTCGGGAATATCCATGTGTGAAACGGAGAGAGGGCGGCGTAAGGTATGAAGGTGAGGAAGTGTTCGGTGTCGTTTACGACCCTCACCCCCTCGTCCATCTCCTTTTTAAGTATCGAGCACAGGAGGCAGTCCCCGGTGTCGTCGAAGAAATGCATCGCGCTCTGGACCCGTTCCCTGAACTGAACCGGCACTACCGGGGTCCCTATCAACTGGGTGTGGGGGTGCAGAAGGGAAGTGCCGGCCCCCTCCCCGTGGTTCTTGAATATTATGACATGCTCGACCCTGGGGTCCATGTGCGCCGCTATGAACCTTCTCCTGTAGGTCCTCAGTATCTCCTCGATGTCACGCTGGTCCATCGAGGAGATAGTCATGTTATGCACAGGGTTCTCGATTATGATCTCGTGGACGCCGACCCCGGTGACCGCCCTTCTGAAGCCGTCGGTCATCCTCTTTCTCTCGCCGTCGGTCAGGGCCGGGTACTTGTTGGATACAACCCTTATCTTCCAGGCTCCGTCCGCGGGGAGACGGAATTGTTCAGGGGGGGTCCGGAGTTCGTTGCCGGGGCAGAAGGGGCACGAGCTCAAAAACGGGGGCGACTGCGGCCTTTCGGGGCGGGCGTTCATGAAATCCATCGGCCTCTTCGCCCGTTCCGAGGCGATAATGACCCACTCCCTTGTGACCAGATTAAGCCTGAGTTCTGACATTTAAGGCCTTTATACCTTTTAATTGGCGTGTCCGCCCTGAGGGTCTGTTACGAGGCCGAAGCCAGCATGGCCTCTAACTGACTGACATGGTCTTTCTCTTCTTCGACAAGCTCGCCGTAGAGTTTCCTGCCATCTTCGGTACGGGCCCTTCTGGCAAGGTTGCGGAAGTATTCGACTGAACCCCTCTCGGTATCGAGCGCTATCAAAAGGGCCTTCTTGGGGTTGTCTATAATGCGCACCAGGGCCTCGACATTTATCCTTTTGGTGAATATGTCGGTGGAGCCGGACTTCTCAAGGTATTCCTCTATCTGAAGCTCCTCCTCGGTTATCTGGTCGTTGAAACCGACCCCGGGGAAGTACTTGTTCTCGATTATCCTCAGGTGCCTCTGCTCGTCATGGGCAAACCTCTTGAAGAGGTCCTTCGCCTCTTTGTCCGATGTCCTGTCGGCGAGCATCTTGTAGAACTTATGCCCGTTCTGCTCGATCAGGGCGGCCCTTATCACCGCTTCTTTCTCTTCGATGTGGTCAAACAGCATGATAGGATCTCCTATTTTGATACGGTTTCGCCCGTTTCATTGTATTCTATCCGAAAAAAGGGCTTCCGACAAGGGTCTCCTCAAGATTTTCGGGGAAAGTTACTGTTGAATCATCGGAAGAATAATGGTAGAAAGTAGAATCTTTCGGAGAAATTAGAGCCTATACCTTAGGAAAAAAGGAGGAGCTTATGGGATTACTTGAAGGCAAAAAAGGCGTTATTTTCGGTGTCGCCAACGATAAAAGTATCGCCTGGGCCATAGCCCGGATCCTTCACAGCGAGGGGATGGAGCTTGCCTTCACTTACGCCGGAGAGGTCCTTGAATCACGGGTCAGGCCGCTGGCGGACTCCCTCGGCTCAAAGATAATACTGCCGTGCGATGTGACGGACGACTCCCAGATAGACTCCGTCTTCAATACCCTCAGGAACGAGTGGGGCTCCCTTGACGCGATGGTGCACGCCATAGCGTTCGCGAAAAAAGAGGAGCTTAAGGGCGAGTTCTTCAACACAACGAGGGACGGCTTCAAGCTCGCCATGGATGTGAGCGCCTACTCGCTTGTGGCGCTGGCCAAGGCCGCGGTCCCCCTTATGGAAGGCAGGGACGCCGCCATCGTGACCCTGAGCTACTACGGGAGCGAAAAGGTCATCACGAACTATAATGTCATGGGGGTGGCCAAGGCCGCCCTGGAAGCCAGCGTCAGGTACCTGGCCGCTGACCTGGGCCCCAAAAAGGTAAGGATCAACACCATCTCGGCCGGGCCCGTCAAGACTCTGGCGGCCATGGGTATCTCCGGGTTCAAGTCGATCCTTGACATGGTCGAGTCCAAATCCCCCTTAAAAAGGAACATTACGCAGGAAGATGTCGCAAAAACGGCGCTTTATCTCCTGAGCGACCTCTCAAGCGGCGTGACAGGAGAGCTCATCCATGTGGACTCCGGATATAACATCATGGGGAATTGATTCTTTAATTTCGCTGTTTCTTGTTAATGTAAATAAAATACCTTTTTAGAAGACAAAACATGCGGATAATTGCCGACCTGCACATCCACAGCAGATACTCCAGGGCGACCAGCAAGGATATGAACCTTGATCTCCTGGCGTTCTGGGCAAAGGTCAAAGGGATAGATATCCTGGGAACAGGAGATTTCACACACCCGGCGCACTTTGCCTCCTTGGAAGAAAAGCTCGAACCCGCCGGGAACGGGCTCTTCGTCATTAAAGAAAAAACCGGTACGACCGACCCCGTACATTTCATGCTGACCGCCGAGGTCAGCAACATATACACCCAGGACGGCAAGACCCGTAAGGTCCACAACCTCGTCTTCGCCCCCTCATTGGAGGCGGTGAAAAAGATGAACTCGGCCTTCGCGAAACTCGGCAATATCAACTCCGACGGCAGGCCCATCTTCGGGTTCTCCGCCAAAGACCTCGTTAAAATTGTCATGGACGCCTCACCCGAGGCGATGGTAGTCCCGGCCCACGCCTGGACCCCGTGGTTCTCCATATTCGGCAGCAAATCGGGCTTCGACTCTGTCGAGGAATGCTTCGGCGAGTACTCCAAATACATATACGCCATAGAGAC